>DATKJN010000090.1:0-4515 GCA_035543655.1 Burkholderiaceae bacterium
GTCCATGCGCACGCGTGCATCGGCGCTGTACTTCGAGGCGGGGAACTGCTCGACGAGCTGCCTGAACGCCTGGTAGGCGTCGCGCGACGCCTGCTGATCGCGCTCAGAGATGTCCTGGCGCGAGATCGAGCTGAACATGCCGAGGTTGTCGTTGAAGTGAACCAGCCCCTTCAGGTACATCGCATAGTCGAGCGCGGGGCTCGATGGGTGCAGCTTGATGAAGCGATCGAGCGTGGACTGGGCCTGCGCGCGCTCGCCGGTCTTCCAATACGCGAACGCGAGGTCGAGCTGCGCCTGTTGCGCCAGCAGCGTGCCGGCGGCGCGTCCCTCGACCTTCTCCAGGGTCTTGATGGCGCGGTCATAGCTGCCCGCGGACATGTCGGCGCGCGCGTCTGCGTACAATTTTTCGGCGCTGTCCTTCTCGTCGTACTTCGGCGTCGAACTGCAGGCAGCCAGCACGCCGGCGAGCAGCGCGACGATGAAGGTCGATCGGGCGGAGTGCAGCGGGCGTTTCATCCGACGAGACCGTCCCGACGGGCGGTTGATGGGCAGGGCATGAGGCAATTCTAATGACGCAGGCCGGCCCGGACCCCACGATGCTCGATGCGCTCGACGGCGATGACAATGCGCCAGGCGAGCCGGACGCGCTCGAGCCCGAGCGGCGCGAGTGGCTGCTCGATGCCGCGCACCACCAGCAGCGCATCGACAAGACGCTGGCCGTGCTGGCCAGCGAGTTTTCGCGCAGCCACCTGCAGGACGTGATCGCCCAGGGGCATGTCACGCTCGATGGCGTGGCCGCCACCAGCGCGTCGCGACGCGTGCGTGCCGGACAGCGCCTGCAAGTCACCCTGTGGCCGACCGCGCAAGCCCTGGCCTTCACGGCGCAGCCGATGGCGCTGGACATCGTGCACGAAGACGAACACGTGCTGGTGCTCGACAAGCGGGCGGGATTGGTGGTGCATCCGGCGGCTGGCAACTGGTCGGGCACCTTGCTCAACGGCTTGCTGGCGCACCACGCGCGGGCCGCGCAGCTGCCGCGTGCCGGCATCGTGCACCGGCTCGACAAGGACACCAGCGGCCTGATGGTGGTCGCCAAGACGTTGCCCGCGATGACGGCCCTGGTGCGGGCGATCGCGGCCCGAGAGGTGCAGCGGGTGTACTGTGCCCTGGTCCATGGCGTGCCACCCTGGTCGACGCTGACCATTGATGCGCCGGTCGGGCGCGATCCGCAGCAGCGCACCCGCATGGCCGTGGTGGCCGGCGGCAAACCGGCGCGCACCGATGTGACCTGCCTGTTCCGCGGTGCCGGGGCCAGCGGCCTGCAATGCACGCTCCACACCGGGCGCACCCACCAGATCCGCGTGCACTTGTCGTCGCGCGGGCACGCGCTCGTCGGTGACAAGTTGTATGGCGGGCGCGCACAGTTCGGCTTGCAACGGCAGGGATTGCATGCCGCACGGCTCGGATTCGTACATCCGGTGACGGGCAAGCCGCTGATGTTCGAACGCGGGCCGCCGACCGATTTGGCGCAGGCCTGGCAGGCGGCACTCGGCAGCTGACACGATGCGGCGCGTGCGCGCTACAATGGCCGCCAACGCGCGCAGTCGGGCACCCGCGCTGCCGGATACCAGGCCTGTAGCGAACGGCCCGATGCGCCAGTGGTGCGCTGCAGATGTGCCGCGCACCAGGCCGGAAGCGAAACCCGGCCCACCGACCTGCACCAAGAAGACAGCCGTGCTTTGGAAGCGCGGCGCCGATTTGCCTAGCCACATGTGGGACGCCGCCTTCGAGCGCTCGCGCTGAGGGCTTGTAGACACAGAAAACGATGGACAACCTCGAGGCCAAGCGCGTGCTCGAAGCCGCGCTGTTGTGCGCGCAAGAGCCGGTCGCGCTGCGCGACATGGGCGCGCTGTTCGATGAGCAGCTCGATACCGACACGATCAAGGTGCTGCTCGACGAGCTGGTGCGCGACTGGGAAAGCCGCGGCGTCGAGCTGGTTTCGCTGGCCACCGGCTGGCGCTTCCAAAGCCGGCCCGAGCTGCGCGATGTGCTCGACCGCGTGCACCCCGAAAAGCCGGCCCGCTATTCGCGCGCCGCGATGGAAACGCTGGCGATCATCGCCTACAAGCAGCCGGTGACGCGCGGCGATATCGAAGACATCCGCGGCGTCACCGTGAGCGGGCCCATCATCAAGCAGCTCGAGGACCGTGGCTGGATCGAATCGATCGGCACGCGCGAAGCGCCGGGCCGTCCGGCGCTGTACGGCACGACGCGGCAGTTTCTCGACGACCTCGGTTTGGCGCGGCTTGATCAGTTGCCACCGCTGGGCACCTCGCTCGGCGCCGAACCCGATGCGCAACTGCTGGCCCGCCTGGGCGATGGGCAGGGTGCGCTCGAACTCGACACCTCGGGCGAGGCGCTGGCGGCTGACACGCCTCAGCCCGCGCAGGCCGAGGCGCCCGTCGACCGTGATCCACCCGCATCGGCCGAGACGTCGACCGATGCCCGCACAGCTGGCGACGATCAGTCCGCCGCTGACAACGAACCGACCGATGCCGCGGCACAGACCGCGCCTTCACCACACCCATGAATCCAACCGATCGAGATCCGAACGCGCCGCCCGCGCCCGAACAACAGGCCGAGGCACCGTCTCAAGGTGCCGATGCGGCGCCACGCGGCGAGGCCGGTGCAGGACCGGAAGGCGGCGACGAGGCACAGCGGCGCCGCAACCGCAACCGTCGGCGCGGCCGCCGCAACCGTGGCGGTGACCGCCCCGAAGGGGGCCAAGGCGGCGGTCCGGCGCTTGAAGTGACATTGCGCTGGGACGAACCCGACGATGATGAAGACGAGTCGGCCGAAGGCGCAGCGTCCACCGCTGCGGCGCCCGCCGACGCCGCGCCCGCGTGGACGCCGGTCGAAGCGAGCGACCGGTTCTCCGACGTGGTGTCCGGGGCCTACGACAACGAGCCGGCCCCCGAGCCTGAGAGCGAGGCCGCCAAACGGGTGTTGGCCGCGACGCCCGACGCACCCAAGCTGCACAAGGTGCTGGCGCAGGCCGGCATCGGCTCGCGGCGCGACATGGAACAGATGATCGCCGATGGCCAGATCACGGTGAACGGCCAGGCCGCGCACGTGGGGCAGCGCATCACCGCACACGACCAGATTCGCGTGGCCGGCAAGCCGGTGCGTGTGCGCATCACGCCGCCGCCCGCCCGGGTGCTGGCCTACCACAAGCCCGCCGGCGAGATCGTCACGCATGGCGACCCGCAGAACCGACCCACGGTGTTTCGCAAGCTGCCGCGCCTGCAGCAGGGCAAGTGGCAGTCGGTGGGGCGACTGGACATCAACACCGAAGGCTTGCTGCTGTTCACCAACTCCGGTGACCTCGCCAATCGTTTGATGCACCCGCGCTTCGGCGTCGAACGCGAGTATGCGGTGCGCGTGCTCGGCACCCTCAACGAAGATCAGCGCGAGGAGTTGCTGGAAGGGGTCGACATCGATGGCCAGCGCGCCACGATGCGCTCGGTGGAAGACGGCGGTGGCGAAGGCGCGAACCACTGGTACCGCGTGGTCATCACCGAGGGGCGCAATCGCGAAGTGCGGCGCATGTTCGAGTCGCTCGGCCTGGCCGTGAGCCGGCTGATCCGCATCCGCTACGGCTGCGTCGTGCTGCCGCGCGGACTGCGCCGCGGCGTCTGGGTCGACCTGCCGGCGAGCGACCTGCAGACGCTGCACAACCTGGTGGGCGGCGCGCCGTCCCCACACGGCAACCAAGGCAACGGCGCGCGGCCGAACAACCGCAACAGCAAGAACAACCGTGGGCGCGGTCCGCGGGAGAGTGGCCCCCGTGAGGGCGGGCCACGCGAGGGTCCTCCACGAGAGGGCGGCCGGCAGCAGGAACCGCGCCGCCACGACGACGACAACGATCAGCCGGACTTCGCGTCGATCCCCAATCCGCTGCAGCAGACCTTCGACCGCCGCGCGATCCGCGAGGCGCGCCAGCCGCGACGCGAGATCTCCGAGGACGGGCCGATTCCCAATCCGCTGGAGCAGACCTACGACAAGCGTGGGGTGCAAAATCCCAAGGGCATCGGCGGCGGAGCCGGCAACCGCCGCGGCAAAAGTGGCGGCGGTGGTGGCGGCGAACGCCAGCCCGATCCGATGCAGACGTCGGTCGGCTACATCGGCGCTGATGCGTTTCACAAACAGATGAGCGGCGGCGGTGGTGGCGGTGGAGGCCGTGGCCGGCGCAAGCGCTGACCGCAGCCCTTGCCCAGAGCCAGGGGAACAGACCCTGCCGCATACAATCCGTCGTTTTTCTTCTTGCAGCTGAATCTTTAGGAGATCCTGATGGCCATCGAGCGCACGCTCTCGATCATCAAGCCAGATGCCGTGGCGAAGAACGTGATCGGCCAGGTCCTGGCCCGCTTCGAGGCCGCTGGCCTGAAGGTGGTGGCGGCCCGCATGGCGCATCTGTCGCGCGGCGAGGCCGAGGCCTTCTATGCCGTGCACAAG
>DATKJN010000091.1:0-2182 GCA_035543655.1 Burkholderiaceae bacterium
CGGTTGTAGATGGCGTAGATGGCGCCCTTGTTGCGCTCGAACACCAGCTTGATCTCTTCGATCGAGCGGCTGGCCTTGCCGCTGCCGCCCTTGTGCAGCGAGCCGCCGCGGCCGGCACCGGTGCCGTCGCCCTTGACGCCGCCGCCGCCGTAGCCACCGCCACCGCCACCGCCCGCCACGCCTTCGACCAGCGTGGTCGCGCGCCCCGCGAGCCCGCCGCCACCGGTGTTGCGGCTGTAGGCCGCGGTGTTGATGCCGCCCGAACCGCCGGTGGCATTGCTGGTGATCATCGAGCGCACCGGCAAACCGAGTTCGTTGCCGGCGCCGACGCCGGCGCCGACGCCTGAGCCCACGCCCTTGCCCTGCTTGATTTCCTGATTGAGCTGCACCGCCACCGGCGCGCCGCGAATCTCGGCGATCTCGTCTTTCATCGCCAGCAGGCCCACGCCTGCGGCCTTGCGGCGGATGCCTTCTTCACCGGGCGCCTTGTTCGGCTTGGGATCGCGCGCCTCGGGCACCGGCTGCTTCACCGTCTCGGGCTTCGGATCGTCGGGCTTCTTCGGGTTGGCGTTGGCGGCCGGCTGCTCTTCCTTCTTTTCCACCTTCACGGGCGCAGGCGGCGGCGGCGGGGCCGGCCGCTCGCGCTCCAGCACGATCTGGGCGAGTTGCGGCGCCAGCTCGGCCACCTGCGTGCGGTCATGCTTGGGCTTGGGCAGCAACAGGAACAGCAGGCTCAGCAGCGCGGCAACGATCAAGATGCGGTTGCGGATGCGCCGGAAGCGCGCCACGTCGGCCGGCGCATCGGCCCACGGCAGAACCGACGCGCGAAACGAAATCGCGTACAGGTTGCCCGCAGTCATGCGCGCTGCGCTCATGCGACCCCCTTGGCCTGGCGGGCCTTCCCCCAGGGCTCCGCAGGAGCCCCTTCGTGGCTCCAGGGGAGCGAGCGGCTTCGGATCGGCCGTGCGGCGCTCATACATCAGCCTTCTGGCGCACCGCGAACGACACTTCGGTGAAGTTGGCGCGCGAGCTGGTGACCATCACCTTGCGCAACAAGCGGTACGGGATGTCCTTGTCGCCCATGATGGTGACGGCAGCCTTCAACGCCTGGTTCTTCTCGCGGATCACCTGGCGCTTGGACAGCAGCTCCAGTTCGGCCTTCAGTGTCGGGATGACATCGTCGCCGGCTTTCATCACCTCGGCCACATCGGCCACCTTGCGGCCATCGACCACGATCTCCGTGCCGCTGACCAGCACGACGATGGTCTCCTTCGGCTGCGTGTCGGCGGTCGACTCGGGCAGCTTGACGGCGCGGAAGCTCGGCAGCGTCTCGACCTCGGTGGCACTCGACAGCAAGAAGAAGATCAGGATGGTGAAGATGTCGATCAACGCCACCAGGTTCATGTCGAGCGCGTGCCTGTTGCGCGACTTGCGCACCGCGCGCTTCTGCAGCGGCGTGAGCTTCATATGGCCCCCTGGGCCCTGCGGGCCTTCGCCGCGAGGGGGAGCGAGCGCCCGCGGAGCGGCCGTGCAGCGCTCATGAGGCGCCCTTCGTGCGCACCGGCGCGTCACCGACCGACACGTCGGGGAACAGCTCCACCCGCACGAGCTTGGTGCCGCCATTGGCGCTGCGACCTGCGCGCACGGCGTCCATCACCTGCACCAGCAGCTCGTACGAGGTGTCGGGCTCCGACAGCACGCTCGCGGTCTTGGTCTCGGGGAACTTCTGCTTCACCGTCTGCATCAGCGCGTTCAACGCCTTGACGTCGTGGTGACCGTCTTTCTTCTCGATGCGCTGGATCAGCCCGCCGATGCGGTCGCCGACTTCGAGCGCCTCGGGGCGGATCACGATCTCGAGCTTCAGGTCATTGGGTTTCAGCTGCTCGAGCTTGTTGCTCGATTGCGCGGGCAGGCTCAGGTCCATCACCGACAGCCGCGTGAACACGGCGGTCGACAGCAGGAACGGCACCAGCACCACGATCAGGTTGATGAATGCGGTGACCTCGAGTGCGGCCACTTCCTTGCGCAGACGTCTCACACGCATGGCAATCTCGCTTTCGCTTCGATGCGGGCGTGAGGATCAGCGCGCAGGCGTGGCTTCGGCCTTGACGCGCTGCACCAGGTTCAGGAAGCTGATCTTGGCGGCCTCGAGGCCGTCGACGATCTCGCTGGTGCGCGCTTG
>DATKJN010000092.1:0-5514 GCA_035543655.1 Burkholderiaceae bacterium
CAAGCTGGCACCCGGCGTGCCCGATGCAGCGGCGATCGACACGCTGGTCACGCACCTGCTGCAGCAGGGCGGCTCGCTGGCTTCGGCGCTGCGACTGGCGCGCCATGCGGTGATCGAGCGTTTGGTCGTGCTCGATGTCGAGCGGCTCGCGCCGTTGGACGATGTGACTTCAGCCATGACCGCACTGGCCGAGGTGGCGCTGGAGCGCGCGCTGGCGCAGGCCCTGCGCGACGAAGACGCGGTGCACGGTGAGCCGCTCGATGCCGATGGCCGACGCATCGATTTCTGGATCGTCGGCATGGGCAAGCTGGGCGCGCGCGAACTCAACGTGTCGTCCGACGTCGATTTGATCTATCTGTATGGCGATGAAGGCCACACCGCCGACAACACATTCAGCGCGCACGAGTACTTTGCGCGCGTGGCGCGGCGGCTGCACGGCCTGATCGCCGAAGTCACCGACGAAGGCTTTGTCTTTCGCATCGACCTCGCGTTGCGGCCGAACGGCAACTCCGGGCCACCGGTGACCAGCCTGGCCATGCTGGAGGAATACTTCCAGGTGCAGGGTCGCGAATGGGAGCGCTTCGCGTGGCTGAAGAGCCGCGTGATCGCACCGCGCGCCTGCGTGGTGGACGGCCGAGCGCGCGCACTGAGCGCGCTCGTCGCGCCGTTCGTCTACCGTCGCTACCTCGACTATGGCGTGTTCGAGGGCCTGCGCCAGCTGCACCGGCGCATTCGCGAAGAAGCCCAGCGCCGCGCCGCCGGCCGCCCGGAGCGCGCCAACGACGTGAAGCTGTCACGCGGCGGCATCCGCGAGATCGAATTCATCGTGCAGCTGCTCCTTGTGGTGCGCGGCGGGCAGTTCCCGGAGATCCGCACGCGCTCGACCCTGCGCGGCCTGCAGCGCCTGGTGGCGCATGGCTTGATGGACGCCAGCACCGCCGAACGCCTGGCCGAGGCCTACACCCTGCTGCGGCGCATCGAGCACCGCATCCAGTATCTCGACGACCAGCAGACCCTCGTGCTGCCGACAGCCGACGCCGATCTGGCGTGGATCGCCGGTTCGATGGGCATCGGCGGCGTGGCCGGCGCGTGCGCGCTGCTCGACCACCTGGGCCGAGCGCGCGAGTTCGTCGCCAACGAGTTCGACGCCCTGCTGCACGACGGCCAGGCGCCGCTGCCGGCGGCGCGCGGCAACCCCAACGGATGCAAGACCTGCGGCAACGGGCCGTTGCCGGTGGACGCCGCCGGCTTGCTGGCGCTGCTGCCGCCGACCATGGCGCAACGCGTGGCGCAGTGGTGCGAAAAGCCGCGCGTGCAGGCCTTGCGCGACGAAACCAAGCTGCGCCTCGGCCGCCTGGTGCAGCGCGCGGCCGGCGGTGTCGCCGACAAGGCTTGCAGCGAAGAAGCAGCGCTGCGCTTCATCGATTGGCTCGAGCCGCTGCTGCGCCGCGAGTCGTACGTGGCCTTGCTCGACGAACGGCCCGAGGTGCTGCAACGGCTGCTGCGGCTGCTCGGGCTCGCGCGCTGGCCCATGCAGTACCTGATGCGCCATCCCGGCGTGATCGATGAGCTGGCCGATCCTCGCTTGCTGCACGAGCGCTTTCAGAGCGACGAGCTGATCGCCGACCTCGATGAGCGCCACGCCGGCTGGCAACGGGGCGGCGAGGCCGACGAAGGAGCGCTGCTCGACACGCTGCGTCATGCCCACCACGCCGAGGTGTTTCGCACCCTGGTGCGCGATGTCGAAGGCCTGATCACGGTGGAGCAAGTCGCCGACGACCTGTCGGCGCTGGCCGATGCGCTGATCGACTGCACGCTGCGCTGGGCCTGGATGCGACTGAAGAACCGGCATCGAGACGAACCGAAGCTGGCGGTCATCGCTTACGGCAAGCTGGGTGGCAAGGAACTCGGCTACGGCAGCGACCTCGACGTGGTGTTCCTCTACGACGACAGCGACGAGGCCGACACCGATCGCGCACAGGAGGTGTATGGCGGCTTCGTGCGCAAGCTGATCACCTGGCTGACGCTGCGCACGCCGGCCGGCCAGCTGTTCGACATCGACACCGCGCTGCGACCCAATGGCAACTCGGGTCTGCTGGTGACGTCGCTCGCATCGTTCGAGCGCTACCAGGAGGGCCGCGGCAGCAACACCGCTTGGACCTGGGAACACCAGGCACTGACGCGGGCGCGCTTCTGTGCCGGCGCTGGCGGGGTGGCCGCGCGGTTCGACGCCGTGCGCGACAAGGTGTTGCGTGCCCCTCGCGACCCGCAGTCGCTGGCGCGCGAGGTGGTGGCCATGCGCGAACGCGTGCGCGCCGGGCATCCGATTCCGAGCGGTGTGTTCGACGTCAAGCACAGCCCTGGCGGCATGATGGACGCCGAGTTCGCCGTGCAGCACCTCGTGCTGGCCCACGCCCACCGCCATCCCGACCTGGTGCCCAACGTCGGCAACATCGCGCTGCTGCAGCGCGCGGAGGCGCACGGCCTGTTGCCGGCGGGCGTCGGCCAAGCGGCGGCGCAGGCCTATCGCGAGCTGAGGCGCGCGCAGCACCGGGCACGTCTGGACGAACAGCCAACCCAGTTCCCACCCGACACGCTGGCGCGTGAGCGCGACGCGATCCTCACGTCGTGGCACGCCGTGTTCGGTTGAGCGCATTGCCCGACGACGCACCCTCGAATCCCTTCGCCGGCCGCGCTGGCACGCTCGGCTGGTGGTCGGTGGCATGCGTCCTCGCGGTCGGTGCGTTGGCGGCACAGTGGATCGACGCGCAACGCCTCGATTGGCAGCCCGGCCTGGCGCCGGCCCAGCCGTGGCGCTGGTGGAGCGGCGCTTGGGTGCACTGGAGCCTCGGCCACCTGGGCGCCAATCTCGCCGGCACCGCGCTGATCGCGGCGCTCGGCGCACGGGCACACGCCGACCGCGCCGATGCCTGGGCATGGTTCGTGGCCTGGCCGGCGACGCAGCTCGGTCTGCTGCTGCAGCCGTCTTTGCTGCACTACGGGGGACTGTCGGGGGTGCTGCATGCCGGCGTGGTGATCGCTGCCCTCGGTCTGCTGCAACGCGAGTCGGGGCTGCGCCGCGCGGTCGGATGGCTGATCCTGGGCGGCGTCGCCCTCAAGGTGGGCATGGAGCAGCCGTGGCAGGGCGGGCTGCGCCAGGCCCCTGGATGGCAGATCGCGATCGCGCCCGCGGCGCATCTGAGCGGCGCGGTGGCTGGCCTGCTGTGCGGCCTGGCGGCATGGGGCTGGCGCCGGCGCGGTGCGCGCGCCCTTAGCATCACTCGATGACCGACCGCAAGCTGCACCTCGATTCCGTGGCCGTGGTGGCGCTGCTGGCGTGCTGCGCCGTCTGGGGCCTGGGACAGGTGGCGGGCAAGGCCACGCTGCTCGAAGTGCCGGCCCTGATGCAGGCCGCCATCCGCTCGTGCGCCGCCGCCGTGCTGGTGGCGTTGTGGGCGCGCTGGCGTCGCATCCCGCTGTTCGATCGCGACGGCACGCTGGCCGCCGGCCTGTGGGCCGGGCTGCTGTTCGCCGTCGAGTTTGGCTTGATCTTCACCGGCCTGCGTTTCACCACCGCCTCCCGCATGGTCGTGTTTGTTTACCTGGCGCCGTTTGTGGTCGCGCTCGGCATGCCGCTGATCGCGCGCCACGAGCGCCTCGACCTGCTGCAGTGCGCTGGTCTGGTGGCCGCATTCGGCGGCGTGGCGTGGGCTTTCGCCGAAGGATTTCAACAGCCCTCCGTCGGGGAGTTGCAGTGGGTCGGCGACGCGCTGGGGGTGGCCGGTGCGGTGTTCTGGGGTGCCACCACGCTGGTGATCCGCGCCAGCCGGCTGTCGCAGGCATCGGCCGAGAAAACGCTGCTGTATCAGCTGGCGGTGTCCGGTGTCGCGCTGGGGCTGGCGTCGTGGTTCACGGGCGAGCCGTTGCCGACGCAGTTGACCGCGATCCCGGCCACGGCGCTGGTTTTCCAGGTGGTTGTGGTGTGCTTCGCCAGCTACCTGGTGTGGTTCTGGCTGATTCGCCACTACCCGGCGACGCAGCTGTCGGCCTTCACGTTGCTGACACCGGTGTTCGGACTGCTGGCCGGCGTGGCGCTGATGGGCGACCCGCTGACGCTGCGATTGATCGTTGCACTGGTGGCGGTGAGCACCGGCATCGCGCTGGTCCACCGCGGCGGCTCCGCGGCGCGCGTGTCGCCGATGCGTCAAAGCGAGCGCGACTCAACGGCCTAGACTGCGCCGCTACCAGGAGACCTCGATGATCCAATTGCACGGCTTTGCCATCTCCAACTACTACAACAAGGCCAAGATGGCGCTGCTGGAGAAGGGCGTCCCGTTCGAGGAGGCGTACGCCGCCACCGGCAATGCGGACGAAGAGATGCTCGCCTGTTCGCCGCTGGGCAAGGTGCCCTACGTCACCACCGATCGCGGCTCCCTGTGCGAGAGCCAGGCGATCCTCGAATACCTGGAAGCCGTGCATCCGCACCCGCCGCTGCTGCCAAGCGATCCGTGGGAGGCGGCCAAGGTGCGCGAGCTGTGCACCTTCGTCGACCTGCATCTGGAGCTGGTCGCGCGCGAGCTGTACACGCAGGCGTTCTTCGGCGGCACGGTGAGCGAGGCGCAGCAGGCGCGAGTGCGCAAGCTGCTGACCAAGAACATCGCTGGCTTCAAGCGTTTGGCGCGCTTTTCGCCCTACCTCGCCGGCGAGCGCTTCACCATGGCCGACTGCTCAGGCTACGTGAGCCTGCCTCTGGTCTCGATGGCGAGCAAGTCCATCTATGGCGAGTGCCTGCTGGCTGCCGCCGGCGTCGACTGGAAACCCTACATCGCGCTGGTTGGCCAGCGACCCAGCGCCCAGCGCGTGACAGCCGACCGCAAGCGGGACACCGAGCGCGCGGCCGCCGCGCGCGCCGCCAGCAAGAACTGAATCACCGACTGCATCGCGCGTCGCGATGCCGCGATGCCGTGATGCGAAACGTCGCGCCGCCGCCATGGCAATTCGGGCTGCGCTGCCGCGGCGATCGGTTTCGTCATCTCACAATTCGACGGAACTCAGCGCGCGGCCATGAATCTCATCGTCAATTGCGCATCTGTCGGATGACGTGATGCGTAAGTGGTGACGGGTCCCGCGGGGGCGAGACTGCGGTGCACCCGATGTGTTTATTGCTGTGCAGCCTGCCGGTTCCCGGCAGAAATCCCGGAGCGCTTCTCCTCCTCCTCCCTCCCTCCCTCCTTCGCTCGGGGGCGCTGCACAGCAACTTTTTTCCGAAGTCGAGCCGAGGCGCCTGCGCGGGCTCGAGATCCGCCGAGGCAGAGGCAGGGCGGCTGCTAGCGCAGCCAGCCCTTGCGCCGGAAGTAGATGAACGGTGCCACCACGGATGCGGCCATCAGGGCCAGGGCCAGCGGATAACCCCAGCTGAGCCCCAGTTCCGGCATGTGCTGGAAATTCATCCCATAGATGCTGGCGATCAACGTCGGCGGCAGCAACGCGACCGACGCGACCGAGAAGATCTTG
>DATKJN010000093.1:0-3545 GCA_035543655.1 Burkholderiaceae bacterium
GTCGAACTGGCCGCTCTTGCCAACCTGGATGTCGACGGGCCCGCGGCCTCGCGACTCAAACCAAGCCTTCACACGGAGGACTTCGGGTTTGTAGCCTCAGGCGGCGCAGTAGTGGATGGCGATGGACATGTCGACGATGCCGGTTCAATAACAAGTGAACGCCGGCGCAGCGCGCCAGCTGACTTTGATCTTACGCGCCATCGCGCGCGTGCGGCCGCCAGGCGCGACGGTGGCGTCCTACAAGATCTCCGGCGGTTTCCGACAACGCGGTGGAGGGTTATCCGAACACGCGGCGGGGCCGTTGGCCCTACTGTGACGTCCATCGCAGCGCGCCGCGCGGCGATGCAAAGCGGATAAGTACAGAGGAGATTCAACATGCTGTATTACGCAGTCGTGTTCTTGGTCATCGCATTGATCGCCGCCGTGCTCGGTTTCGGCGGCATCGCGGCCGGCGCCGCGGGCATCGCCAAAATTCTGTTCGTGGTGTTCCTGGTTCTCGCGCTGGCCGGATTCGTCGCCGGCTTGCTCAGGCGAAGCTAGTCAGCGCCACGATGGACACGCTCATCGACCTGTTGGTGCTGCTGTCACCAGCGGCGATCGGTCTGGCGTGCATCGGGGCGGCCTCGGTCGCCCCGATGTTCAAGTCGCGGCGCTGAGGCGCTGCGATCGCGTGGTTCACCGCCTGCTGGCGGCCAGCGCAGCATCCAGGTCGCGCACCAGGTCTCGACTCGTCGACTTGCTGCCACGATTGGCCAGCAGCACCGTCCCCTTGGGGGACAGGAACAGCCACGACGGCGTCGGGTAGGCACGAAAGTGCTTGATGAATTGCGCGTGGCTCATCGTCGCCCCACCAGGAACCGGTATCGGGTCATCGGGCCCGTGGGCCCGGGTGTCGTAGTAGGCGAGCACCACGCTCGACTGGTACTTGGCCCGCAGCTCCGGGTTGTCCATGCCGTGGCGGTAGAGGTGGTCGCAATACGGGCATTGCTCGAACCCGAACAGCACGAACAGGGGCTTCTGGGACTTCTCCGCAGTGGCCACGGCCGCCTGCCAGTCTTGGAATTTCCACTCGGCGGGGGGCTTGGAAAAGGCGGCCGGAGCCGCCAGCAACATCAGGGCCGATAACAGCAGACGGGCGAGCATCGCACTTGGAGGGCCGAGCCGGCGAGTGGTTCCGCGCACTTGACCGAGTTCGGTCGCGCGACCATCGGCCCTGGCGCCACGATCGCCTCGCGTCATCGTTGCACTACGCCGGATACAGCCCGCGCGTGCGCGCGAACAGCCGCGTGACGCCGAGCAGCGCGTCGATGTTCGGCGTGGCGATGCCCACGCGCTGTGCGAGCTCGCGCACCACGCTCACGATGGCATCCAGCTCGAGCGTGCGACCGGCTTCCACGTCTTGCAGCATGCTGGGCCTGATGCTGCCGAGCTTGAGCGTCATGGCGTGGCGGTCTTCGGGCTGCTGGTCGATCGCGCAGCCGATCTGTGCGCCCACCGCCGAGGCCTCGTGCATCGCCGCGGAGCAAAAGCCACGCACCAGCGGGTCGGCCAGCAGCCGATCGGTCGGCGCGCCGGTGATCGCCGACAACGGGTTCATCGTCAGGTTGCCCATCAGCTTGTACCAGATGTCGCGCCGCACGCCGGCCGACACGGCGATCTCGATGCCGGCCTGCTTCAGTGCATGCCCCAACCCCTGCACGCGCTCCGACACGCCGCTGGCGGGCTCACCGATGATCAGCTTGTCGCCCGTGTGGTGCTCGACCAGACCGGGCTCCGACGTGGAGGCGCCGATGTACACCGCGCATCCGATCACCTGCTCGAACGGGATCGCCTTTGACACGACGCCGCCCGGGTCCACGCAGGCCAGCGGCGCACTTTCGAGCGCCTGCACGCCGCGGCCAAACCACCAAGGCACACCGTTCATCGCCGGCAGCACCAGCGTGTGCGGTTCCAGCAGCGGATGGATGAGCGGTGCCACGTCGGGCAGCGATTGCCCCTTGACGGCGATGACCACCAGATCCTGCGGGCCGAGTTCGGCGGTGGCTTCGCTGGCGCGCGCCGGCGCGCAAAACAGCTGGCCGTTTTGGCGCAGGCGCCAGCCGTGCTTGCGCAGTGCCTCGAGCGTGGCGCCGCGTGCCAGCGCGACCCCGTCGTGGCCAGCCCCCGCCAGCCGCGTGCCGATGAAACCACCGACGGCTCCGGCACCGATGATGCAGACCTTCATTGCGCGATTGCTTTCATGCCATCGGGGTCGTTGGCCTCGTGTACGCGACGCGCGCGTGCGAGGATGATGCTGTAAAACACTTTTGCCTGGAGCCCGAAAGCCAAATGGTCCGCTGGATCCTGCTTCTGTGTGCCGTGTGCGTGCCGTACAGCAGCGCTGCCGAGGATGCCATCGCGTTCGTGAAGTTCGTCGAAGAACCGAGCGCGACCTGTGTCTCACGCAGCGGCGTGCAGATTCTCGTGCGCAACACGCACCCGACCCGCGCGCTTCGCGTTTGGCTCGACCGCTACCACATGGGCATCGGCACGGGCGACCGCTCGCGGTCTGACCTCAAGCCGGGTGCGGAGCCGGAGCCGCTGGGATGTTCGCGCAGCCTCACCGGTCCGCAGGAGTGGCGGCCCGTGAGGGCAGCCTTCGTGGACTGAATGCCGTCAGCCCTCGGATCCGGGCGCGTTCAAGTTCTCGAGCAAGCGATGGTAGAAGTTGACCATCTCGACCAGGTTCGACACCGAGATGCGCTCGTTGGTGCCGTGAAACCGGTCAAGCTCATCGGGTTTGGCGCGGATGGGTGAAAACCGATAGATGTGCTCGGCGATCGGGATGAAGTGCCGCGAGTCCGAACGCGCGACCATCAGCCCCGGCGCCACGATCGCCTCGGGGAACACCGAGCGCAGCGTGCGGTGGATCTGCCGATAGCCGGTGGAGGTGGTGGGTGAGATCGGCGAGGCCTCGTCGCTGCCGGGCCGCGCCTTGGCCTCGAAGCGCTCGCCGGTTCTTGCTTTCACATGCGCCATCACGCCATCGCGCGAGTCGCCCGGCAGGATGTGGAAGTTCACGGTCGCGCTCGCCTCGCCGGGCACGATGTTGCCCCGGTCGCCCGCTTGCACCGTGGTGAGCGCCGTGGTCGTGCGGATGAAGGCATTGGTGCCGGATGCCTTCTCCAGTTGCGCCTGCACGAGCGGCGCAAACAGCCACAGGTTTGAGAACACCACGCGCTGCAGGCCACCCATCTCCGGCGCCAGTGTTTCGAACATTTCCTTGGCCACACCGCGCACGCCGGCAGGAAGCTGGTCGTCGTCGAGGCGCTTCAGGGCCGTGCTCATCATGGAGATGGCGCTGGTCCCCTTGGGCGGCGGCAGTGAAGGGTGGCCCGGGGTCGCCGACGCCTTCAAGGTCAACGACATGAAGCCCTTCTCGGCAATGCCCACCAGCGCCGCGGGTCTGGACAGGCCCGGCACGATGCCGTCGGTGACCAGCAAGCCTTCGTCGAGCACGAAGTCGAGCCGCACGTTGCGCGCTTGCAGCAGCTTCACGATCTGCA
>DATKJN010000094.1:0-2545 GCA_035543655.1 Burkholderiaceae bacterium
CTTCATCGCGTCCTGGATGAAGAACACCGGCATGTTGTTTCCGACCAGGTCCCAATTGCCTTGGTCGGTGTAGAACTTGACGGCAAAGCCGCGCACGTCGCGCGCCGTGTCCTTCGAGCCGCGCTCGCCGGCCACGGTGGAAAAGCGCACGAACACCGGCGTGATCTTGCCGGCCTGCTGGAACGGCGCGGCCTGCGTGTAGCGCGTGAGCGGCTCGGTGCACTCGAAATAGCCGTGCGCGCCAGAGCCGCGTGCGTGCACGATGCGCTCCGGGATGCGCTCGTGGTCGAAGTGGGTGACCTTTTCGCGCAGGATGAAGTCCTCGAGCAGCACCGGACCCCGGACGCCAAACTTCAGCGAGTTCTGGTTGTCGGCAATGAAGGCACCGAAGTTGGTGGTCAGGCCGCGGCCACTGGCGTCGACGCGCACGCGGTCGAGGCTTTCGATGGTGGCGTTCAAGCCTTCGACACCGACGCTGCCGGTCTTGTCGGTGCCGTTGACTTCCGACACGGTGCTCGCACCGGCCACGCCCGAGGCGGCCGCCGCGTGCGGTCCGGTGGCTGGATCGAGGCCGTTGTCGAAGCCGTGCTCGCCGGCTTTCAATGGGTTGTGCGGCATCGCCGCGGCGAGCTCCTGCACCTGGGCTTTCTTGACGCCGGCCGCGTGGTCGGTCGCTTCGCTCGCGGGATTGGCGGGTCCGCTGTCGGTGCGCGCCGGGGCCGAGCCGGAAGGCGGTGACTTCTTTGCCATGGTGGTGCTGCTCCTGATGACTGCTTCGATTGGCGAGCCTTGGCAAAGGCAATCGGTATTCCGGGTCGTCTCCAGACCCGCCGATGGGCATGGGCATTGCCACATCAGGGGCTCTCACTTCCACGCAGCAACAAGGAGTGCATTGCATGAACGAACGACGCGCACCGCCACGCGACCGCAGCGACGACCAGGACCACGAGGCCGAATCCGTCGCGCGCCACGATCGCGACAAGAAGTTCGGCGAAGCCTTCGACAAGTGGCGCGCGTCGCGACCCGCGCGCCGCGGTGCGGCCGGCAGCCACACGCTGCCGCCCAGCATCGGCACCGATCCCGGCCAGCCGAACGGCGCGCCGCCCGGGGCGAGCGGCAAGAACAAGTGACCCGCGCGCCGCGCATCGCAGCACCCCCGCTGGAGGCGAGTCCGACGGTCTTGCTGCTGGTCGACTTCATCAACCCGCTCGACTTCGATGGCGCCGACGCCCTGGCGCCGTCGGCACTGGCCGCGGCGCGCGCCACCGCGCGGCTGCGCCGCCAGGCCACGCGTACCGGCGTGCAGACGCTCTACGCCAACGACAACTACGGGGTGTGGCGCAGCGACTTCAAGGCGTTGTGGTCGCGCTGCCGCGCGCTGCGCGGCGCGGCAGGCGAGATGGCGCGCCTGATGAAGCCCCGGCGCGACGACCTGACGATCCTCAAGCCGCGTCACTCGGCGTTTTACGCCACGCCGCTGGGTCTGCTGCTGCGCCAGCTCAAGTGCAAGCGGCTGGTGATCGCCGGCCTGGCGGCCGACAACTGCGTGCTGTTCACCGCGATGGACGCCTACGTGCGCGGCTTCTCGCTGTGGATTCCCGCCGACTGCGTGGCCGCCGAACGCGACGATGCCAAGGCGAGCGCGCTCGAACACATGCGGCGCACCCTCAAGGCCAGCGTGCGCGCCAGCGGCGCCTCTTGACGTCGCCCGGCGACTCAGTGCACGTGGTGCTCGTGCACGACCGCATGTCCCCTGCCGCGCGCGATCAGCCAGCGGTTTACCGGATAGGCTGCAGCACCGGCAACCAGCAGCGACGCAGCCAGTGAGCCCCAGAACCATGGCGATGCGAGATTGGCTTCCATCGCGCCGGGGATCACCAGCATGGCCGCGTTGTCGACGACTTCCATGATCGCGATCGAGGCGGTGTCGGCCGCCAGTGCCGTGCGCAGAACTTGCCGCCATGCCATGCCGGCGCGTCGCAGCGGCACCATCGTGAACGTGTAGCCGAACCCGAACGCCAGCACGACGGCCATTGCGATGGTGGCGGCGTTCGACAGGCCGATGGCGGTGCCGATCACCATACCGAGCACTTCGCCAACCGCACAGCCGCTCAAACAATGCAGCGTGGCCCAGAACGCCGTGGCGTTCAGGTGCGGTCCGCCCGCCGCTGCAGCGTGCGGGCGATGGTGGTGATGCGCAGAGTGGGAATGCAGCGGTTGCATGACGACCTCCTTCGGACACACCACTTTGAACCTTCCCATCATGGAAAGGTCAAGCCTCCACGGCATTGGACCGCCGTGATTGTCCCGCGTCACGCCTGGCGCTTCGCTCCCATGTAGCCGAACAGGTGCCCGGCCACTTTGCGCATCTGGATCTCCTCGGAGCCTTCGGTGATGCGGTAGCGCCGGTGGTGGCGATAGATGTGCTCGAAAGGCTTGTGGCGCGAGTAGCCGATGCCGCCGTGCACCTGCATCGCGCGATCCGCCGCCTCGCAGCACAGGCGATTGGCCCAGTAGTTGCACATCGAGACCTTGTCGGACAGCC
>DATKJN010000095.1:0-4464 GCA_035543655.1 Burkholderiaceae bacterium
CGAGCAGATGCGCATCGAGGTGGAAGACACCGGCATCGGCATCGCGGCCGACGATCTGCCCAAGCTGTTCCGCCAGTTCCAGCAGGTGCACACCGGCATGGCCAAGAACTACGGCGGCACCGGCCTCGGCCTCGTGCTCACACGCCACCTCGCCGAGCTGCACGGCGGCGCCGTGGGTGTGCGCAGCACGCCGGGCGTGGGCAGCGTGTTCCACCTGATCCTGCCGCGCCGCGTCAGCGGCGCCATGCCGCGCGAACCGCAACGTCCGCTGCAGGCACCGAGCGCGATGTCCGATGCGCCCACCGTGCTGGTGATCGAGGACGACAGCGCCGACCAGGCGCAGCTCACGCGCATCCTGCACACGGCAGGTTACCGGGTGGAGGTGGCCGGCACCGCCGAGCGCGCCTTGCAGCTGACCAACGAGCGCCGCTACGACGCGATCACGCTCGACCTGCTGCTGCCCGACCGCAGCGGCCTCGAGGTGCTGAACGCGCTGCGCTCGAGCGGCCCGAACCGCTCGGCGCCGGTGGTGGTGATCACCGTGGTGACCGAGACCTCGGCGCTGGCCGGGTTTGCGGTCAACGATGTCTTGACCAAGCCGATCCGCCCGCACGAAGTGAAGACCGCGCTGCAGCGGCTCGGCGGCCCCGACAACACGCCGAGCGTGCTGGTGGTCGACGACGATCCCGGCACGCTCGAGCTGATGGTGGCCACGCTGCAGACGCTGGGCATCGCCGCGCGCACGGCCACCAGCGGCACGCAGGCACTCGAGATGATCGAGCAGCAGTCGCCCGATGCCTTGATCCTCGACCTGGTGATGCCGGGCCTCAACGGCTTCGACCTGCTGCACGCGCTGCGCCGCCAGATGCGCTTCAGGCACCTGCCGGTGTTCGTGTGGACCAGCATGCAACTGCAGGCGCACGAACTCGCCGTGCTCAAGGCCTCGGCGCGCGCGGTGGTGGGCAAATCCGGCGGTGGGCTCGACACTCTGGTCGAACAGCTGCGCGCCTGGCAGGCGCATCGCGCACAAGGGGTGACCACATGAGCATCCCCCGCATCCTGATCGTCGACGACAACGAAATGAACGTCGAGATGGCGAGCTTTCTGCTCACGCGCGCCGGCATGGAGGTGACCAGCGTGCTCGACGGGCACGGCGCGCTCGACAGCGTGGCGAGCTTCCAGCCCGACCTGGTGCTGATGGACATGCAGCTGCCGGGCTTCGACGGCATGGCGCTGACGCGCGAGCTGCGCAGCCGGCCGCAGGCGCGGCCGCTGGCGATCGTGGCCTTCACCGCCTACGCGATGATGGGCGACAAGGAAAGGTTTCTCGCCGTGGGCTGCAACGGCTATATCGCCAAGCCGATCCAGGTGTCCACGTTCGCAGACGAGGTGCGCGCGCTGCTGCCACAGGGCTGAGCGCGCCGGCGCGGCGCCACTGCCCGCGCCAACAACAGGAGTCGTATCCATGACAGCCGTTCTCCAGAGCTACATCGCTGGCCGCTGGCAAGGCAGCAAGCCCGCGCAGCAACTGCGCAGCGCCATCAACGGCAAGCCGGTGGCGAGCACGCACGCCGAAACGCTCGACTTCGCCGAGGCGCTGCACCATGCGCGCACCGTGGGCCTGCCCAACCTGCTGAAGCTCGACTTCCAGCAGCGCGCCGCGATCCTGAAGGCGCTGGCCAAGCACCTCAACGACCACAAGGAAGCGCTGTATGCGGTGTCGGCGCACACGGGCGCCACGCGGCAGGACGGCTGGATCGACATCGAAGGCGGCAGCGGCACGCTGTTCGCGTACTCCGGCGTGGGGAGCAACGAGCTGCCCTCGGGCAACGTGGTGCACGAGGGGCCCGCGCAAGCGCTCGGCAAGAAGGGCACCTTCGCCGGCACGCACATCCTGGTGCCGCGGCGCGGCGTGGCCGTGCACATCAATGCGTTCAACTTTCCGGTGTGGGGGTTGCTGGAGAAGTTTGCGCCGACCTTTCTCGCCGGCATGCCGTGCATCGGCAAGCCGGCCACCGCCACCAGCTACCTCACCGAGGCGCTGGTTCGCTTGATCCAGCAGTCAGGCCTGTTGCCCGAAGGTGCGTTGCAGCTGGTGATCGGCGGCACCGGCGACCTGCTCGACCGGCTCGAAGGCAACGACGTGGTCACCTTCACCGGCAGCGCCGACACGGCCGCCAAACTGCGCGTGCATCCCAACATCGTGAAGCACGCGATTCCGTTCAACGCCGAGGCCGATTCGCTCAACTGCGCCATCCTCGCACCCGACGTGGCGCCCGACAGCGAGGAGTTCGAACTCTTCATCCGGGAGGTGGCGCGCGAGATGACCGTGAAGGCGGGCCAGAAGTGCACCGCGATCCGCCGCGCCATCGTGCCCAAGCAGCACGTGAACATCGTGGCCGAGCGGATTGCCGCGCGCCTGGCCAAGACCGTGGTCGGCGACCCGGCCAACGAGAGCGTGCGCATGGGTGCGCTCGCTTCGCATGCGCAGCTCAAAGACGTGACCGAGCGCGTGGCCGAGCTGAGCCACAACGCCGAGGTGGTGTTCGGCGCCAAGAGCGGCTTTGCGCCGGTGGGCGCCGGCGTGGCCGAAGGCGCGTTTTTCTCGCCGACGCTGCTGCTGGCCCGCGACGCGATGAACCATGCCGCGCACGACGTCGAGGCCTTCGGCCCGGTGAGCACGCTGATGCCGTACGCCGACGTGGAAGAAGCCGTGGCGCTGGCCGCGCGCGGCCGCGGCAGCCTGGTGGGCACGCTGGTCACGTCCCACCCGGCCACCGCTGCATTGATCGTGCCGCAGATCGCCGCGTGGCACGGCCGCCTGCTGATCCTCGACCACGAAGCGGCGGCCGAGTCCACCGGCCACGGTTCGCCGCTGCCGATGCTCAAGCACGGCGGCCCGGGCCGCGCCGGCGGCGGCGAAGAGCTCGGCGGCGTGCGTGCGGTGACCCACTACCTGCAGCGCGCCGCGATCCAGGGTTCGCCCACGATGATCACCGCCGTGACCGGCGAGTACATGCGCGGCGCCGCGCTGCGCGAGTCGGACCTGCACCCGTTCCGCCGCCACTTCGAAGACCTGCAGGTCGGCGACACGCTGCTCACGCACCGCCGCACCGTGGGCGAGGCCGACATCGTGGCCTTCGGCGGCATCTCGGGCGACTACTTCTACATGCACTTCGACGACATCGCGGCCAAGGAGAGCCCGTTCGGCAAGCGCATCGCGCACGGCTACTTCGTGCTCAGCGCGGCCGCGGGCCTCTTCGTGTCACCGGCGCCGGGCCCGGTGCTGGCCAACTACGGCCTCGACACCCTGCGCTTCGTCAAACCCGTGGGCATCGGCGACACCATCCAGGCCCGCCTCACGTGCAAACGCAAGATCGACCGCAACCGCAAGGACGCCAAGGGCGTGGGGCAGGGCGTGGTGGCGTGGGACGTGGCGGTGACGAACCAGGATGGCGAGATCGTGGCGAGCTACGACATCCTGACGTTGGTGGCGAAGAAGGCGTAATTCACGCGCACCTGGCCGCACACATAGGCAGTTAGGGTCGTCCCTGACAAGAAGAAGCGGCGGCCCTTGGCATCATCGCGTCGGGGATAAGAACGCCGCCATCGGCATTGCTTGCCGGGGAACTTCCGGCTCGGGAGGATCATGAAGACCAAACTCGCGCTGTTGGCGTGCTGCCTTGGCTTGGCAGCGTGCGAGACGCCGACCACCCAGCGCTACGCGATCGCCGCAGACAACAACGTCGCCATCAAAGCGATCGGCGCCACCGGCATCGGCATTCGGCCTTTTGCCGCGCCGGACAATTTCAATGCCACCTGCAGGGCACTCGGCCCGATGAAGGTGGCTGACAATCTCACGCACACGCAATACATCCAGAAGGCCTTCGAGGACGAGCTCAAGATTGCCGGCGCCTATGCCCAATCGGCTCCGCGCGTCAGCGTGGGTGGGCGAGTGACCAAACTCGAGTTCTCGTCATCGAAGGGACTCACGGGCGGTTATTGGCAAATCGATCTGGCGCTCGACTCGTCCAACGGCAAGAAGGTGGATGTCAGCGAGTACTACGAGTTCAACAGCGGATTCGTCGCCAACGAAGCGTGTCGCAACACCGCAGAGGCCTACTCGCGCGCGGTTCAGAACTTGGTGGGCAAGGCTGTGCGCATGCCTGCCTTTGCCGAACTGCTGAAGTAGTTGTCGATGCGAGGCCGGGCGATGCCCGGCGGCGTGCTCCGTGCGCTGGGGGATGGCTCGATGCCGCAGCCTGTGCGCGGCACTCTCGAGCGGTCGCAACCGCGCTGCTGCTGAAGCCGTTGAACCCGATCATTCCGTGATCCGACGCGCACGCCCGCGGTGTGTCAACCGGCATCCTCCACACGAACCGTGGTGGTCACAGTGTTGCAAGACGCATCGTCGGCAACCGGCGCCTCCGCTCGTCTGCGCGCGCCGATGCCGGGGCAATACAT
>DATKJN010000096.1:0-14882 GCA_035543655.1 Burkholderiaceae bacterium
GCAGCCCGACCCGACGTTGCACGCACGCTACCAACGCGAGGCGAGCGATGCCCGCCTCGCCGTGACGGCGAGCAATTCGTTCGGCTTTGGCGGCAGCAACAGCTGCCTGCTGTTCGGAGCGGCGCGTTGAACGCGAGACCCACGCTGCGCACCGGCATCGCCGGCATCGGCCTGCTTGGACCCGGGCTCAGCCACTGGACAGCGGCTGTGCCACTGCTGCGCACGCCGAGCGACTGGAAGGCAACCCCCACCGTGGTGGCGGCGCCGGAGCGGCTGCCGCCGACCGAACGGCGGCGCGCCAGCGTGGCGGTGAAGGCGGCGGTGAGCGTGGCCGATCAGGCCAGCGCGATGGCCGCCATCGATCCGGCGCAGGTGGCCACGGTGTTCACATCGGCCAGCGGCGACCCGTCGATCTGTCACGCGATGTGCGAGGCCTTGGCCAAACCCGAGCGGGTGCTGTCGCCGACGCGCTTCACGAACTCGGTCCACAACGCACCGGCCGGCTATTGGCACATCGCCGTGCAGTCGCGCTGCGCATCGACCAGCCTCGCCGCCTATGACGCCAGCGCCAACGCAGGCCTGCTGGAGGCGGCGGCGCAATGCGTGAGCCTGCAGGCGCCGGTGTTGCTGGTGGCTTGCGACATGCCTTACCCCGAGCCGCTGCACGCGCTGCGGCCCTTGCCCGACGTGTTCGCACTCGCCTTGCTGCTGGTGCCAGAAGGGGCGGCGGCACCTTGGGGTTTGCAGGTGGCGATGGCCACCGGCGGGCCGACCTCGCGCTGCGATGGCCCGGGCCTGGAGGCACTGCGCGCAACGATCCCCGCGGCGCGCCTGTTGCCGCTGCTGCAGGCGCTGGCGCGAAGTCAAGATGCGTCGATGCAAATCGAGGCCGGCGGGCTCGACCTCGCGGTGCAGCTGCAGGTCCGGGTGCCGGCATGAACGGCCTGCCCGCCACGCTCGACTGCGCCGGCATCGCGGCACGCGTGCCGCACAAAGGCGCGATGTGCCTGCTGGAGGCGATGGAGTCGTGCAGCGTCGACGAGATCGTGTGCCGCATCGGCAACCACGCTGCCGCGTCGAATCCGCTGCGCCTCGAAGACCGGCTGCCGGCTGCCGCCGCACTCGAATATGCGTCGCAGGCGATGGCGCTGCACGGCAGCCTGGCGGCCAGCGGCAAGCCGCCGACGTCGGGGTTCCTCGCCAGCGCGCGCGACGTGCGCTTTCGCGTCGATCGGCTCGATGACGCATCCGCTCCGCTGCGCGTGCGCGCACAGCGGTTGGCCGGCGACAGTGGTCAGGCGATGTACCGCTTCGAGCTTCGCGACGGCGCCGATCGGCTGCTGGTCGAAGGCCGCACGACGGTCGTGCTCGACACGCCGCTCGCATCACCGATGGGTCCGCAATGAGCCTGCAAGGCAAGCGTGCGCTCGTCACCGGCGCCAGTGGCGCGCTCGGCAGCGCCATGGCGCGGCGGCTGGCGGCGCAAGGCGCGAGCGTGCTGTTGCACGCCAATTCGCGGCCCGATGCCGTGCAGACGCTGGCCGAATCGATCCACGGCGCCGGCGGCCAGGCGCGCACGCTGGTGTTCGATCTCGGTGACGACAACGCCACACGCGCTGCCTGCGAGCAGATGCTGGCCGACGGCGCGGTGCAGATCGTGATCAACAACGCCGGCGTGCACGACGATGCGGTGTTCCCCGCGCTGCGCGCCGAGCAGTGGCACCGCGTGATTGACGTGTCGCTCAACGGATTCTTCCGCGTCACGCAGCCGTTGCTGCTGCCGATGCTGCGCACGCGCTGGGGCCGCATCGTCAACATCTCGTCGGTGGCGGCGATCATGGGCAACAAGGGCCAGGTCAACTACGCCGCCGCCAAAGGCGCGCTGAACAGCGCCACGCGCGCGCTGTCGCTCGAAGTGGCCAGCCGCGGCGTCACGGTGAACGCAGTGGCGCCTGGCATCATCGACAGCCCGATGGCCGCCGCGGCGTTCGATGCCAAGCAGATCGCCGAGCGGGTGCCGGCCAAACGCGCCGGCACGCCCGACGAAGTGGCGGCGCTGGTGGCGTTTTTGTGCAGCGACGACGCCGGCTACATCACCGGGCAGGTGATTTCGATCAACGGCGGCCTGGCCTGATGAACTCCAGCGTGCACGGCCTGGAGGCCTTGCTGTTCTTCACGCTGCTGCAGCTCGCGGTGATCGTGCTGGCCGCACGCGCCGGCGGCGCGCTCGCATGGCGCTGCGGCCAGTCGGCGGTGGTCGGCGAGATCGCCGTCGGCGTGCTGCTCGGCCCGTCGCTGTTCGGCGCGCTCGCCCCGCACGCGTTCGAGACCGTGTTCGGCTCCACGCCGGCCGAGCCGCTGACGATCCTGTCGCAGGTGGGCTTGTTGCTGCTGATGTTCCAGATCGGCCTGGAGTTCGACTTCTCGCACCTGGCGCAGCGCGTTCACCGGCGCACCGTCTGGGCGGTGGCCGGCGCGGGGCTGGTGGCGCCCTTCGCGATCGGCGCCGCGCTCGGCGCGGTCATGCCGCGCGAGATCGCCGGCACCGACAACCGGCTCGGCTTCGTCTTGTTCGTGGCCACCGCGTTTTCGATCACCGCGCTGCCGGTGCTCGGGCGCATCCTGGTGGACTTCAAGATGACGCGCAGCCCGATCGGCGTGATCGCGATCAGTTGCGCCGCCATCAACGACGTGATCGGCTGGCTGATGCTGGCGCTGGTGTCGGCACTCAGCGTGTCGGCGTTCTCGCTCGGTCCGTTCGTGCTGCGCGTGCTCGGCATCGCTGCGCTGGGTGTGCTGGCGTGGTGGGTGCTGCGTCCGCTGCTGTCGCGCTTCGTGCGCCAGCAGATGCGCGACGCGCATGGTGGCTCCGAGGTCGGCGCGCTGCCGCCCACGCTGATGGGCGCGATGCTGGCGTGTGTGTTCGTCGCCGGCATGACCACCTACCAGCTCGGCATCTTCGCCATCTTCGGCGGCTTCCTGGTGGGCGTGCTGCTGCACCGCGAGACGGCGTTCGCGCGCGCCTGGCACGCGCGTGTCGGCACTTTCGTCAACGTGTTCTTCGTGCCGATCTTCTTCACGCTCACCGGCCTGCGCACCGACGTCGGCTCGCTGCACGATGGCCCGGCGTGGGGCTGGTGCGTGCTGCTGATCGCGCTGGCCACGCTGGCCAAGCTCGGCGCGTGTTATGTCGCGGCGAGATGGGCCGGCCTCGAGCCGGTCCGTGCGCGCATCATCGGCATGCTGATGAACACGCGCGGCCTGATGGAGCTGGTCGTCATCAACGTCGGCCTCGAGATGGGCATGATCGGCCGTCAGGTGTTCACGATGCTGGTGCTGATGGCGCTGTTCAGCACGGTGATCACGTCACCGGCGCTGCGCCGCTGGCTGCCGCGCCTGCAAGCGGATGGCGAACCGACGCCGTCGGCCGCGCTCGGCGGGCGCGGCTGAGGCTCGAACAGCCGTGATCGGCCGGCGCGCTTGCCTGCTGTCGTTGCCGGCGCTCGCCAGTTGCCGCTGGCTGCCGCGCGCGCCGCTGGCGCCCATGCCGGTGGTGCGCCTGCCGCTGGCGCGCGACGGGCGCGCGCCGCTGCTGGTGGTGATGCTGCCCGGGGTGTACACGCTGCCGGCGGATTTCGTCGACGAGGGCTTCGTGGACGCGCTGCGTTCACGCGGGTTCGCCGCCGACGTGTGGATCGCCGACTCGCACTGGGGCTACGCCGACAACGGCACGCTGTTCGAGCGCTTGCGCGACGACGTGCTCGCGCCGGCGCAACGCGCCGGCTATTCACGCCTGTGGCTGGTGGGCATCTCGCTCGGTGGCTTCGCGTCGCTGGGACTGCTGCGCCAACAGCCGCAAGCCATCGATGGCGTGCTGGCGATTGCGCCCTACGTCGGCCGGCCGGCCGTGGTGCAGCAAGTGGCGGCCGCCGGCGGCGCGCAGGCCTATGCGCGCTCGACGCACGACGCGGATGCCGACAGCGCCCTGTGGTCGTGGTTCGGCCAGGCGCCGGACGCGGTGCGCGACAAGGTGCATCTGTACACCGGCAGCGACGACCGCTTCATTGCCGCCCAGCGCCTGTTCGCACAACGCCTCGCGCCGGATCACGTGCTCGAGGTCGCGGGCGATCACGACTGGCCAGCCTGGCGCGAGTTGTGGACGCGCTGGCTCGAGCGCGCGCCGTGGCCACGCCGCGCGGCCTGATCGGCTAAGGTTGGAACGGCGGCTGGCGTCGCAGGCGGCGCCAGATGAGCACGGGCAGGCGCAGCACGAAGCCGACCATCAGCCGCGTATGCATCCAGCTCAGCAGCGCGTTGTCGCGCCCATAGCGGAAGTGCGACACCCCGCCCTCTTCGGCGCTGAGGTATTTGACCGGCGCATCGCGGTTGATCGGCTTGACACCGCGCCAGGCGAGGCGCACCACCGCCTCGGTGTCGAAGTCGAAACGGCGCATCCAGTGCTGGGCCTGCATCACCGCGATCAGCGAGTCGATCGGGTACACGCGAAAGCCGTACAACGAATCGGCCACGCCGGCGCCCAGCGTCTCGAGGTTGGTCCACCAGTTCGACACACGCCGCCCACGCACGCGCAGCAGCGGTGCACTGTCGTCGAACACCGGCCGGCCGAGGATCATCGCGTCAGGGCGCTGCTGGCTCGCCTGCATGAACGACGGGATCATCTGCGCCGGGTGCTGGCCATCGGCATCCATGGTCAGCGCGTGCGTTAAGCCGGCGGCGTGCGCTTCTTGGAGCCCACGCAGCACAGCGGCGCCCTTGCCCTGGTTGTGCGGCAGCACCCACACGCGCAGACCGGGATCGTTGGCCGCCATCTGCTGCAGCCCTTCGCCGGTGCCGTCGCGGCTGCCATCGACCACCACGAACACCGGCTGCCACCTCGCACGCGCGGCGTTCACCGTCTTGTAGACCTGGCTTCCGGTGTCGAAGCTGGGGATGACGACGACATGGGTGCGCGATGCCGGCGGCGTGTCAGGAACCGAGGCCGACGGCACCGCCGGCACGTGGGGTGTCATGCGTCGGGGTGCAGCGGCATCTGGCGCACGTTGGACGCCATGTAGTGCTCGATGTCCTTCACCCAGTCGTCGACATCGGGACCGGGCTCGAAGCGCCGGCCGACGCGCAGCGAGAACTCGATCGGCAGCGGCGGCAACTTCCAGATCGGCCACCCTTTGCCGAGGTAGGGCGACGTGGTGTCGATGAACACGGTCTGCACCGGCACCTGGGCACGGCGCGCGATCAACGCGAAGCCGCCATGAAACGGATGCAGCGTGGCACCGGTGGTGCGCGTGCCTTCGGGAAACATCACCAGCTGCCCGCCCGCGCGCAGGTCGTCGACGGCCTGACGCACCATCGTGCGGGGGCAATCGTTGCGGATGTAGCGCGCCAGCATTGCGCCCGGCCCGAGCAGCGGGTTGTGCATCAGGCTGGCCTTCATCACGCAGAAGCTGCGCGGCAGCTGCGCCACCAGCATCAGCGCGTCGAGCAGGCTCGGGTGGTTGGCCACGATCACCAGGCCCCGCTCGTCAGCCAGCTCGCGCAGCGCCTTCGCGTCCATGCGCAGCAGTCCGGAGGCGCGTGCCGCCGACCAGAACATACGGTAGCCGAACGCGATGCCGGCCCGGCCGATGCGCAGCCCCGTCGCGCGCGGCAGCAGCGGATAGAGCAGCAACGCGACCATGTTCCACAACACCGACATCAGGCCGAGCACCAGCAACAGCGACTGCAGCACCAGCCACGCCAGCGGCGTGGGCCAGGCGCGCTGGGGCAGCCGCTCAATCCTCATCCGGCACCCTCTGGCCTGACTCGGCGAACACCCATGACACCGCGATGCCGAACGCCACCGTCTCGCGCTGGCGCACCAATGGGCTGTCGTGGAAGCGCGCATTGCGCACGCTGTCGCCCGAGATGTAGCCCCCGACCCAGAAGTCGCCGAGCCGGCGCGACACCGCGCCCAGCAGCCGCCAACCGGCATAGCCGCCGCGTGATTGGTAGGCCGGTCGTTCGGCGGTGGCGAATTCGGGGGCGACATCGAAGAAGTAGCCGTTGATGCGCCGTGTGCCGAAGATCGGCCCAGTCAGCATGCCGACGTTCCAGCCGTGCACCCGCATGTCGAGGTTCACGTTCGGCGTGGCCATCCAACCGATCATGTCCGGACTCGATTCGAGTGTGAAAGCGGCCCGGATCGGCAGGCGTGCCTGCAGCTTCCAATGCTCGCCGCGCGACAGCGTGTAGTTGATGTTGGGGCCGATCTCGACGGTGGGCGCGAGATCCGGCATGCCTTCGCGGGCGCGGTTGTCCTCGCTGCGCGTCGGCGCGGTCGCCGCCGCGCTGACGTCGACGTCGAACCGTTCGTCGTTGAACAGCCGCGCGCGCGCGCCGTCGCGGTCGGCGCGCAGCAGGTCGCCGCGGTAGACCACGTAGGGCACCGGCAGCACCCAGGTGTGGCTCTGATCGGAGCCGCGGTAGTGGGGCAGGCGCAGCACGCCCACGCCCAGACCGGCCTCCCACAACGGCTGGTCGGCCCGCGCATGGCTGTGCAGCGCGAGCAGCCCGGTGAGCACGAGCACGTGACAGCGCCCACGCCCGCTAACCTTCCACAATCACGTTCTCCCCCTTGGTCGGCCCGACTTGGACCACGTTGCGGCGGCGGGCGCGCCAGGCGCGCAACGCAGTGGGCGCGTCGCGCAGCCAACTCAGGTAGTAGATCACCTTGAATGCGAACAGCGAGAGCCACATCGGCGAAACCCGGTGCACGTCGCCGGCCAGCACGGTCAGCAGCGCCTCTTTCACGCGCAACGGGTTCTTCGGATGCATGAACAGGCCGCGCATCGTCGGACTGGTCATGCGATAGATGAACCAGGAGAACTCCTTCGGGCCCTTGTTGGCCAGCGCCGCATAGGTGCGGCGCGCGGCCGGCGCGCGCCGCGGATGGTCGAGCTCGGTGGCCACGAGCTCCGCCGCACCGAACGCACTGCGCATCGCGAAGT
This sequence comes from Burkholderiaceae bacterium, assembly GCA_035543655.1. Classification (GTDB taxonomy): domain Bacteria; phylum Pseudomonadota; class Gammaproteobacteria; order Burkholderiales; family Burkholderiaceae_C; genus JAEUPI01. The sequence continues at coordinate 7,005 of DATKJN010000096.1, forward strand.
ACACGCCCGACGAGAACACCGGGTCGATGAAGGCGAAGGCGTCGCCGATCAGCGCGTGGCGCTCGCCGCAAGCCTGCGCGCTCGCATAGCTGTAGTTGCCGGTGGCATACACCATGTCGTCGATCAGCGTGGCGTCGCGCAGGCGATCTTGCAGCGCCGGCGCCAGCGCGATGGTGTCGTCGAAGAACGCGCGCAGCGGCTTGTCGCGCGACTTCAGGTAGTACGGCCAGCACACCGCGCCGACGCTGGTGGTGTCGTCGGCCAACGGGATCAACCAGAACCAGCCGTGCTCGAACCAGAAGATGCTGATGTTGCCCTCGAGCTTGCCCGGGAGGCGGCGCGCGTTGCGGAAGTGGCCGAAGATCGCTGCACTGCCGTGCGCTTCGTTCTTGCGCTTCCAGCCGTTTCTGGCCGCGAGCATCGTGTCGCGGCCGCTGGCATCGACCAGGTAACGGGCACGCCACTGGCGCGCCGTGCCGTCCTTCATCACCGCCGAGGCCGACACGCCGTCGGCATCGAAATCGACCTTGGTCACCCGGCAGTCCTCGAACGCCTGTGCGCCACAGGTGGCCGCGTTGCGGAACAGGATCTCGTCGAGCACCGAGCGGCGGACCTGCCACGCGTAGGGCATCGACTTGTCCCACGCGTCGGCGAACTCCAGGAAGCTGGAATGCGGGTGCGCGGGCGAGACGAACTCGATCCCCCACTTGCGCATGCCGATGCGCTCGAGCTCACTGCGCAATCCGAGTTCGTCGAACAACCTCACGTTGGCCGGCAGCAGCGACTCGCCGATGTGAAACCGGGGGTGGTTCCCCTTCTCCGCGAGCACCACCTTGCGCCCCTGGCGCGCCAGCAACGCCGCCGCGGTCGAGCCGGCCGGGCCGCCGCCCACCACCAGCACGTCGCAGTGCTCTGCAACGGGGCTTGCCATCGTGCTCATGCGGCGTTCGGCTTGCGCGCGGTGTACTCGTAGAACAGGCCGAGCTCGACGTAGTGGCCGACGTCAATGAAGCCGGCGCGCCGCATCGCATCGAGCACCCGCTCCGCCGGGATGCAGGCTTCGATGGTGTCCCAGTAATAGCGCCACAGCGTGGCGGTGTCGGCGCTGCGCGTGACCAGCCGTGCCGCCATCGGGACCACGGCGCGCATGTAGCCCTTGAGCGCCAGCGTCGCCATGCGGCCGCGCGGCTTGGTGATCTCGAGGATCACCAGCTTGCCGCCCGGGCGCAGCACGCGCAGAAACTCCGACAGCGCGCGATCGAAGTCGCTCAAGTGACGCAGTGCATAACCCATGGTGACGAAATCGGTCGTCGCATCGCCGCATGGCAGGTCTTCGGCGCGACCCTGCAGCAAGGTCACGTCGGCGAGCTTGGCCTGCGCCATCATGCCCGCGCTCGGATCGACTCCGGTCACGCGCCCCGTCGGTCCGATCAGCGTCAACGCCTCGCGCGCCACCAGGCCGGTGCCGGTGCCCACGTCGAGCACTTCCATGCCCGGCACGAGGCCCGCCCGGCGCAGAGCTTGGCGGCGGTACCACGGCCCGGTGCCGAACGCCAGCATGCGCTCGACGCGGTCGTAGTCGGGCGCGGTGCCGTCGAACATCTCGCGCAAGAAACGCAGGTGTTCCTCTTCGTCGTGGTAGTAGCGGGTCAACGGCGCGTGCGGCGCAAGGCCCACCGGTTCGTCGCGTGATGGGGGAGCGGGAATGGGTTTCACGCGTGCATTATGGCGAGCCGCCATGGGCGTGTCGTCCGCCGGCGTTCGCGGTGGTACTCTCGCGCGCAACAGGCTCTAGCCGCACCGCAGTGCCAACGAAAGCCCTTCAGTGACCGAGCAACCGCTGCCGGCTGCGCAGCCCATCGGCCGGGCCGCAACGGCTGACGCGCACGCCGGCCCACTGCGCCGCGTGCTCGCGTGCCTGCTCAAGCTGTTCTGGCTCAAAGCCTTGGGCATCACGGTCTTCATGGCGGTGTTCTTCGTCGGCTACTTCCACCTGCTGCGCAATCCCACGCAACCGCCGATCGAAATGCCCCTGACCGCGATCGATCGCTGGATCCCGTTCCAGCCCTGGGCCCTGTGGCCCTACATCTCGCTTTGGTTTTACGTGTCCTTGCCGCCGAACCTGCTCGGCTCGTTTCGATCGCTGGCGGCCTACGGGGCATGGATCGGCGCGCTGTGCGTCGCCGGCCTGGCCTGCTTCTACTGGTGGCCCACGGCGGTGCCGCGCCTGGAAGCGTCCACCGCCGATCTGGCGGGATTCGATCTGCTGCACGGCGTCGACGCATCCGGCAATGCCTGCCCGTCGTTGCATGTCGCCACGGCCACCTTCTCGGCCATCTGGCTCGACCGGCTGCTGCGCGACCTTGCCTTGCCGTCGTGGCTGCGCGGCGCCAATGCGCTGTGGTTCGCGCTGATCGTGTGGTCCACGCTGGCCACCCGCCAGCACGTGTGGTGGGACGTGGTCGCAGGCCTGGCGCTTGCGCTGTTGTTCACGCCTTTGTCGTTGCGCTGGGATGGGCTGCCGCGAGGGGGCGATATCATGCGCCCATAGGGAAACGGGCGGGTCGAGGGCGATAAGTTCCACACCTCGCGGCATCACACAACGGGAGCTCGAGGGCATGGGATCGCTCCAGCATCTGCAAGACATCATTCGCGAGAAGTACAACATCGAGCCGTCGGCACTGGATCCGCACCAATCGATGCGCGAGCAAGGCCTTGACTCCCTCGCCGTGGCCGAATTCCTGTTCGAAGTCGAAGACCGCCTCGGCCTGACGCTGCCCGATGAACACATGCAGCTCGACACGCTTGCCGGTCTGGCCGGGTTGATCGATCGCATGCGCGACGAACAAGCCGCCTGAACGGCCTGTGGCACGACGCAGGCCCGTGCCCTGAACACTCAGCTGGCGAGCGGCGCCGCACACCCGATGGTTGTCGTCACCGGCATCGGCCTGGTCGCTCCACACGGTGACAACCCGCATGCGGTGTTCGATGCGGTGATGCGCGCCGACTCCGCGGTGCAGCCCGTATTCCCCGAGTTGTCCAGACCGGTCGCCGCCGCGGTCGCGCCTTTCGACGCAGCGCACTGGTTCACCAAACTCCAGCTGCCGGGCGTCGACCGCGTGAGCCAGATTGCCGTGGCGGCGGCATCGCTCGCGCTGCGCGACGCCGGCGCACTCGACGCGGCGCCCGAGCGCGTCGGCGTGTACACGGGCTGCGGCATGGGCGGCGCCGCCGCGCTCGAAGCCGCCTATGCGGCCGGCTTGCGTGGCGGCCGCGTGCCGCCGCTCACCGTGCCGGCGTTCATGCCGAATGCGCCGGCGGCGCACATCGCGATGCGCCACGGCGTGCTCGGGCCGGTGCTCACCTACTCCGTGGCCTGTGCGTCGTCGGCCGTGGCCTTGGCCGAAGCGGCGCGGGCGCTGCGACGCGGCGACATCGACGTGGCGATCGCCGGCGGCACCGAGGCGTTGATCGTCCCCGGTGTGGTGTCGGCCTGGCAAGCACTGCAGACGCTGGCTGCATTCAACCCCGGCGAGGCCGCCAGTGCATGCCGGCCGTTTGCCAGCGACCGCAGCGGCTTCGTGCTCGGCGAAGGCGCGGCGTTCGTCGTGCTGGAGTCGGCGCAGCGTGCGCGGCATCGCGGCGGCCGCGCTTATGCCGAACTCGCGGGCTGCGGCATCACCAACGATGCCACGCACCTCACCAAACCCGATGTGCAGGGCCAGGCGCGCGCGCTGCGCGCCGCGTTGGCCGATGCCAGGCTCGAGCCGCGCGACGTCGGCTATTGCAATGCGCATGGCACGGCCACCAAGATCGGTGACGTGGTCGAGAGCGAGGCGCTGAACGTGGTGTGGGGCGCGGCGATCGATGACTTGCGCGTCAGTTCGACCAAGGCCCTGCACGGCCACCTGCTCGGTGCGGCCGGTGCGCTCGAAGCGGCGATCACCGTGCTCGCCCTGCAGCGCCAGCAGTTGCCACCCAATGCCCACTGCACAGTGCCCGATCCGCACTGCGCATTGAACCTGGTGCTCGAGCCCGGCGTCCACGCGTCGAATTTGCAGGCCGCCATCAGCAGCTCGTTCGCGTTCGGCGGCTGCAACGCCGTGTTGGCGTTCAAGCGCGTGTGACCGGCGACCGTGCACGCGCCGCTGCGACCGCGTCGATAGAATCGACGGCACGTCCTCAGTCCGGCGCGGCTCGTTCGAGCGGCGCAACCGTGTCGATGCCCGCGCCGCCAGCAGCCCCCACACCTGCCAAACCGAGCAATTTCTTGCGCCAGGTGATCGAGCGCGACCTGGCAACGGGCGCTTTCGCGTCGCGCCATTTCGGCGGCGGGCCCGGCGATGCCGCGCACCATGCGGCCGGCTCGATCGACCCGGCACGCATCCGCACGCGTTTTCCGCCCGAGCCCAACGGCTACCTGCACATCGGCCACGCCAAGAGCGTGTGCCTCAACTTCGGCCTGGCGGCCGAGTTCGGCGGCGTGTGCCACCTGCGCTTCGACGACACCAATCCCGAGAAGGAGGAGCAGGAGTTCGTCGATGCCATCGTCGAGATGGTGCACTGGCTCGGCTGGACCTGGGACGCCAACGGCACCAGCCACCTGTACTACGCCAGCGACTACTTCGACTTCATGTACCGCGCCGCCGAGCACCTGATCGAGGCGGGTTTGGCCTACGTCGACGAGCAGACGCCGGAACAGATGCGCACGACCCGCGGCGATTTCACCACGCCCGGCACCGACAGCCCGTATCGCAACCGCTCGAAGGACGACAACCTCAAGCTGTTCCGCGCGATGCGCGACGGCCGACATGCCGATGGCGCGATGGTGCTGCGCGCCCGCATCGACATGGCATCGCCCAACATCAACCTGCGCGACCCGACGCTGTATCGCATCAAGCGCGCCACCCACCACAACACCGGCGATCGTTGGTGCATCTACCCGATGTACACCTATGCGCACCCGATCGAGGACGCGCTGGAGAACATCACGCACAGCTTCTGCACGCTGGAGTTCGAGGACCAACGGCCGTTCTACGACTGGCTGCTCGACAAGCTCGCCGACGGCGGCTTGCTGCAGCGTCCACTGCCCAAGCAGATCGAGTTCGGCCGCCTCAACCTGACCTACGTGATCACCAGCAAGCGAAAGCTCAAGCAACTGGTGGACGACAAGCACGTGTGGGGCTGGGACGATCCGCGCATGCCGACGCTGGCCGGCATGCGCCGCCGCGGCTACACGCCGGCCTCGATCCGCAAGATGGCCGAGGACACCGGCGCATCCAAGACCAACATTTGGGTCGACTACTCGGTGCTCGAGATTGCATTGCGCGACGACCTCGAGGTGCAGGCACCGCGGGCGATGGCCGTGCTCGACCCGCTGAAGCTCAAGCTCACCAACTGGGCCGAGATCTTCGGCAGCGCTTCGCATCGCGAGCCGTGCAGTGCGCCCGCGCATCCGCAACGGCCCGATCTGGGAACGAGGGCGTTCACGCTCGGCCCCGAGGTGTGGATCGAACGCGACGACTTCGCGGAGGCGCCACCGAAGGGCTTCTTCCGCCTGTACCCACCGAAGACGCAGCCCGACGGCAGCGTCTTGCCTGGCAACAAGGTGCGCCTGAAGTACGGCATGGTGGTCGAGTGCACGGGCTGCGAGAAGGATGCGCAAGGTCAGGTCATCGCGGTGCTGGCGCGCGTGGTGCCCGACACCAAGAGCGGCACGCCGGGCGCCGACGCGGTCAAGGTGAAGGGCACGATCACCTGGGTCGGTGCCCATGCGCCCGCCGAAGGCGGCGGCGTGGGCGCCACGGTGCGGCTGTTCGATCGCCTGTTCAGCGTGCCCCAACCCGATGCGGGCGATGGCGCATTCTTGAACAACCTCAACCCCCACAGCCTGTCGGTCGTGCGGGCATGGGTCGAGCCCTCGCTGCAACGCATCGAGGCCGACCAACGCTTCCAGTTCGAACGACACGGCTACTTCGTCTCCGACCGCGTGGATCACACGCGCGACGCGCCGGTGTTCAACCGCATCACCGGCCTGAAGGATTCGTGGACGAAGTGACCGACGCATCGACGGCAGCGTGCGGCCCATGCCGCACGCTGCGTCGCCTCCCATCCGTGCCCCTCGAGAAAGCGGAGATCCCGTGGCTCTGAAAATCACCCTGGTCGGTTCGCGCTTCTTCGGCGCTGCGGTGCTGGACCAATTGGTCCAGCTTGACATCACCGTGCTTCAGGTCGTGGCGCCCGCGGCCGACGACCGGCTGCTGCTGCGCGCGCAGGCGTTGAAGCTGCCGGCCATCCTGCAGCACGATCCCAAGCACGTGCCGGCCGGTGAGATCGCCAATGGCACCGAACTGATCGTGGCGGCGCACACGCATGCGCGCGTCGACGCCGACGCGCTGGCCAAGTCGCGCCTGGGCGGCATCGGCTACCACCCATCGCTGCTGCCGCGCCATCGCGGCATCGCCGCGGTCGAGTGGACGATCAAGTGCGGCGACGCGATCGCCGGTGGTTCGATCTACCACCTGGCCGATCGCATGGACGCCGGTGCGATCGCGGCGCAGGACTGGTGTTTCGTCAAGCCCGGTGAATCGGCGCGCGAGCTGTGGGAGCGCGCGCTGGCGCCAATGGGCATCCGGCTGCTGGCGCAAGTGGTCGCCGGCGTGAGTGCCAGCGGCGTGCTGCCGGCGCAGCCGCAGGACGAACAGTTCGCCACGCTGGCGCCCAAGCAGCCGCGCTGACGCGCAAAACTGACGCGCGGAATTGCATGGGAATGCAGCCCGCGGTCGGCTCGTAGACTCCAGCGCCCGCCGGCGGGGATCGGCGCGCGCCACTTCAACAAGGAGACCACGATGCCCACCCTGTTCCGCTTCGCAGCGGCCGCTGCGTCCTGCCTGCTGCTGGCCGCCAGCGCAATGGCCCAAGTGCCGCAGTACGGCGCCAACGTCAGTCTCGACCAGGCCAAGAAGGCCATCGCGGCGGGCCAGGCCGAGGCGCGCAAGAACAACTGGCCGGTGGCGATCGCCATCGTCGACAACGCGGGCCAGTTGGTGGCGTTCGAGAAAATGGACAACACGCAGACCGCCAGCGTCGAAGTGGCGCAGGACAAGGCGGTGTCGGCGGCGATCTATCGGCGCACCACGAAGGTGGTGCAAGACGGCCTGGCCGCCGGCGGGGCGGGCCTGCGTCTGCTCGGGTTGCGCGGCATGAGCCCGGTCGAAGGCGGCATCCCGCTGTTCATCGACGGCAAGATCGTCGGTGGCATCGGCGTCTCGGGCGTCACTTCCGAACAGGACGGCATGGTCGCGAAGGCCGGCGCCGACGCGTTGAGCGCGAAGTAGGCAGATGCCAGGCGGGGCGCGCGTCAGCGCGCCTGCGCCAAGCCGTGCGCCAGCGCCGCGTCGTACACGCTGCGGGCCATCTGCGCATAGCCACGCGCATTGGCGTGGATCTGATCGGCGCGCAGCGATTCGTCGGCCAGCACGGTGGACCAACCTTGCGCGTGCAGCGGCAGCTTCAACACGGTGCTGACCTCGGCATACATCGGGTGGTCGCTCAACGACCCGATGAACGCCGACGCGACACTCGGCCGCGGCACGGCCAGCACCAGCACCTGGGCGCCCGCGACTTGCGCGAGTTCGCAAATGCGCTGCAGGTTGCCACGGGTGTCGGCCTCGGGCAGCCGGCGCAGCAGATCGTTGCCGCCAATGCTCACCAGCACCAGCGCGGGCTGGTGCTCCTGCAGCAGCGCGGGCAGGCGCTCGAGGGCCTGCGCCGACGTGTCGCCCGGCACGCCGGCATTCACCACCTGCCACCCGCTCAGTCTCGCCAGCACCGCCGGGTAGCTGGTCTCGGGCGCCGCGCCGGTGCCAAAGGTCAGCG
>DATKJN010000097.1:0-3634 GCA_035543655.1 Burkholderiaceae bacterium
TACTACGCGCGCGGCCAGCTCGAAACCGCGCTCGATGAAGTGAAGCTCGCCTTGGCCGCGAAACCGGATCTGCCCGAGGCCTACAACCTGCGCGGGCTGATCTACCAGAGCCAGGGCGACGACCGGTTGGCCGAGGAGAACTTCCGCCGTGCACTGCAGCTGAATCCGGGCGATCCCAACACGATGCACAACTACGGCTGGTTCCTGTGCCAACGCCAGCGGCTGGCGGAGGCCCAGGTGCAGTTTCAACAGGCCATCGCCACGCCGCGGTACGCCGGCCTTGCGCGCAGCCTGATGACACAGGGCATCTGCTACACGCGCGCCGGATCGCTGGTCGAGGCCGAGCGCAGCCTCGCTCGGGCCTATGAACTCGACCCGACGAATCCGGTCACTGCGGTCAACCTGTCCGACGTGCTGTACCGGCAAGGCAAATACGAACGCGCGCGCTTCTACATCACCCGCGTCAACTCGGTGCCCGAGCTTTCGAACGCGCAGACCCTGTGGCTGGCGGCGCGCATCGAAAACAAGTCTGGCAACACGCGCGCTGCGCGTGACCTGGGTACCCAGCTGCGCAACCGCTTTCCGCAGTCGCCGGAAGCCGAGTCGTTCCAAAGCGGACGTTTCAATGACTGACGACGCGAGCGCCACGCCCGAAGCGCGCAACGCGGGCGCGATGCTGCGAGCCGCGCGCGAGCGCCAGGGCCTGCACATCGCCGCACTCGCCGCGGCGATCAAGGTGCCGCAGGTCAAGCTCGAGGCGCTCGAAGCCGGGCGTTACGACGAGCTGACCGATGCGACCTTCGTGCGGGCGCTGGCGCAGAGTGTGTGCCGGGTGCTGAAGATCGAGGCCAAACCGGTCCTCGATCTGATGCCGAGCGCACGCACGTCCGCGCTCGATCGGGTCGCACCCGTTCGGCGCACGCCGTTCCACGACAAGCCGGGTCGCGAGGAGCCGAGCGAGCCGCGCGTGTGGCACCAGCCGATGTTCTGGATCGTGGCGGTTCTGTTGGTGGCCGCCGGCGCATTCGTGCTGTGGCCGCAGCACACCGAGGGCTTGACGGCCTGGTTGGCGAAGTTGCCGAGGCTGGGTTCCGGCGACGCACCGAAACCTGCAGCGCCCGCGCCCGTTGTCACCGCTCCCACCGCACCCGCGGTCCAGGCGCCGGCCGCGCCACCGGCAACGGCGGCATCGATGGCGGACGCCGCCGCGCCCGCGCCGACGCAGACCGCACCGTCGACCACGCCGGTGGTGACCGAGACCGTGCATTCAGCACCTGCGCCCACGGTGGCGGCGCCCGCTGACACGCCGGCCGGCATTGCAGTCGTGCGTGCCAGCGAGCCGTCCTGGGTCGAGGCTCAGGATGGGCGCGGCAACGTGTTGCTGTCGCGCACGCTGCAGCCTGGTGAGTCGGTGGGCCTCGACGGCCCGTTGCCGTTGCGCCTGGTGATCGGCAACGCCACCTCCACCGAGGTGACGATGCGCGGCAAGCGCGTGACGCTGGGTGCGCCAAATCGCGACAACGTGGTCAAGGTCGAATTGAGGTAGCCGGACGCATGGCACACGTTGAGCCGTTGATCTTGGGTACGGGCGCGATCGAGGCGGCCTCGCCGCGCCCGCGGCGCTCGCGGCAGGCCCGCGTGGCGTGGGGCTCGCGCGTGGTCACGATCGGCGGCGATGCGCCGGTGCGCGTGCAGGCGATGACCAACACCGACACCGTCGATGCGATCGGCACCGCCATCCAGGTGAAAGAGCTCGCCATCGCCGGCTCGGAACTGGTGCGCATCACCGTCAACACACCCGAGGCGGCACAGGCCGTGCCGCACATCCGCGAGCAGCTCGACCGCATGGGCATCGACGTGCCGCTGATCGGCGACTTCCACTACAACGGCCATCGTCTGCTCAGCGACCATCCGGCGTGCGCGCAGGCGCTGTCGAAGTACCGCATCAACCCGGGCAACGTCGGCAAGGGCGCCAAGCGCGACAAGCAGTTCGCCCAGATGATCGAAGTGGCCATGCGTCACGACAAACCGGTGCGCATCGGCGTCAACTGGGGCAGCCTCGACCAGGAGCTGCTGGCCACGCTGATGGACGAGAACGCTGGTCGCGCCGAGCCGTGGGACGCCAAGCAGGTGATGTACCAGGCGCTGGTGCAGTCGGCGATCGGTTCGGCCGAGGCAGCGGGTGAGCTCGGCATGGACCGCAACCAGATCATCATCAGCTGCAAGGTGAGCGGTGTGCAGGACCTGGTGAGCGTCTACCGTGCGTTGGCGGTGCGTTGCGACTACCCGTTGCACCTGGGCCTCACCGAAGCCGGCATGGGCACCAAGGGCACTGTGGCCTCGACCGCTGCGCTGTCGCTGCTGCTGCAGGAAGGCATCGGCGACACCATCCGCGTGTCGCTGACGCCGCAGCCCGGCGAGTCACGCACGCAGGAGGTGTTGATCGCTCTCGAGGTGCTGCAGTCGCTCGGCCTGCGCAGCTTCAACCCCAGCGTCACGGCATGCCCCGGCTGCGGGCGCACCACCAGCACCGTGTTTCAGGAGTTGGCGCAGCAGATCGACGGCTTCCTGCGCGCGCAGATGCCGATCTGGAAAGCGCGTTACCCGGGTGTCGAGGCGATGAAGGTCGCCGTGATGGGCTGCATCGTCAACGGCCCGGGCGAAAGCAAGCACGCCGACATCGGCATCAGCCTGCCGGGCACCGGCGAGGCGCCGGCCGCGCCGGTGTTCATCGACGGCGAGAAGGCGCTCACGCTGCGCGGCGACACGATCGCGCAGGATTTCCAGAAGATCGTCGAAGACTACGTCGCGCGCCGCTACGCCGCCGAGGCGTCCGCGTGATGGCCGAAGCCAATAGCGTCGCACCGTCCACCCCATCGCGGCTTGCCGCGGTGAAGGGCATGAACGACATCCTGCCGGGGCAGGTCACGCGCAAGGAGCGCCTGCCCGATTCGGCGCTGTGGCTGTGGTTCGAGGCCGCGGTGCGCAAGGTGCTGGCCGCCTACGGCTACCAGTACCTGTTGACACCGACCGTCGAGCCCACTGCGCTGTTCGTGCGCGGGCTGGGTGAGGTCACCGACATCGTGGAGAAGGAGATGTACTCCTGGCGCGATGCGATGAACGGCGATGAGCTGACACTGCGCCCCGAGGCCACGGCCGGCATCGTGCGCGCGATGATCGAGCACAACGCGCTGTACAACGGCCCGCTGCGGTTGTGGACACTGGGGGCGATGTTCCGCCACGAGCGGCCGCAAAAGGGCCGCTACCGCCAGTTCCACCAGCTCGACGTGGAGGCGCTTGGTTTCCCCGGCCCCGATGTCGATGCCGAGATCATCCTGATGGTGCGCCGGTTGTGGCAGGAACTGGGCCTCAAGGAAGGGCAGCACGTGCGGCTCGAGCTGAACAGCCTGGGCCAGAGCCACGAGCGCTCGGCGCACCGCGCGGCGCTGATCCAGCATTTCGAAGCGCACGCCGATCGGCTCGACGACGACGCGCGCCGCCGCCTGCACTCCAACCCGCTGCGCATCCTCGACAACACCAAGAATCCGGCCATGCAACCGGTGATCGAGGCGGCACCGAAGCTGTTCGACTTTCTCGGCAGCGAGTCGCTCGCGCACTTCAATGCCGTGCGGGC
>DATKJN010000098.1:0-4122 GCA_035543655.1 Burkholderiaceae bacterium
GCGGTGTAGAAGCGCTTGAGCAAGGCCTGCGGGCTCATGACGGGAGGTGGTGGGAAGCAGCGCGCAGTATGAGTGAGCGCGGCGAGCGCAGGCGTGAACAACCGCAACGGATCGCCGAGTCCAGACCCCTTCGGTCGGGGGGCATTGCGCGCGATGAACCGAGAACAATTGCACGCATGGACGTGCACGTGTCGTGCGACGGCGCAGCCTTCGCTCGATCGCCTGAATCGCACGAAATTTTCGCTCCGGGTGCCACGTGGACCATGGAACGACGCGTTAGGACCGTCGCGCAAGGTCGCCATCCGACGACGAGCGGCGCCGTCTTGACGGATGGGCCACCGGGCTGGCTATACTTCGCCGATAGCGCCGATTTGTTCCGGCTTGCGGGCGCTCAAAAAATGCCGCTAAAGAGGGACGCCTGCACCCGGCGTCCGCATCCACAGCGGCGCCGGGTTTTGTTTTGTGGGTCGGGCGACGATGGAATCGATCGGGATCGTGCAGCCGCAGAGTCGGCGCTTCGAGCAAGCGCTGCCGTTGCGCAGCGGCGCCGTGCTGCGCGACTACACGCTGGTGTACGAGACCTACGGCACCTTGAACGCCGACGCGAGCAACGCCGTGCTGGTGTGCCATGCGTTGAACGCCGGTGCCCACGTGGCCGGCATGCACGCCGACCAGGACCGCAGCGAGGGCTGGTGGGACAACCTGGTGGGCCCCGGCAAGCCGCTGGACACGGAGCGCTTCTTCGTCATCGGTGTCAACAACCCCGGCTCGTGCTTCGGCTCCACCGGCCCGATGCACGCCAACCCAGCGACCGGCAAGCCGTATGGCGCGGACTTTCCGGTGGTCACGGTGGAGGACTGGGTCGATGCGCAGGCGCTGTTGATCGAGGCGTTGGGCATTCGGCAACTCGCCGCGGTGATCGGCGGCAGCCTGGGTGGCATGCAGGCGATGGCCTGGACCTTGCGCCATCCGCAGCGCGTGCGCCACTGCATCGCGGTGGCGTCGGCGCCAAACCTGTCGGCGCAGAACATCGCATTCAACGAGGTGGCGCGGCGCGCCATCATCACCGACCCCGATTTCCACGGCGGCCACTACTACGCACATGGCGTGGTGCCGGCACGCGGCCTGCGCGTGGCGCGCATGATCGGCCACATCACCGACCTGTCGGATGACTCGATGGAGGCCAAGTTCGGACGTGGCCTGCGCAACGGTGGCCTCGGCTACACCACCCAGGACATCGAGTTCCAGATCGAAAGCTACCTGCGCCATCAGGGCGACAAGTTCAGCGAGTATTTCGATGCCAACACCTACCTGCTGATCACGCGTGCGCTCGACTATTTCGACCCCGCGGCCGTGCACGGCGGCGATCTGGCGGCGGCGTTCGCTCCCGCCGTGGACAACCGCTTCCTGCTCGTCAGCTTCACGACCGACTGGCGCTTCGCGCCGGCGCGATCGCGCGAGATCGTGAAGGCGCTGGTCGACAACCGCATCGCCGTGAGCTACGCCGAGATCGCCGCGCCGCATGGCCACGATGCGTTCCTGCTCGACGACTCGCGCTACCACGGCGTGTTGCGCGCCTACTTCGAGCGGATTGCCGCGGAGGCTGCAACATGAGCGAGCGGCGCGAACTCGAACTGATTGCCGAACTCGTGCCGCCGGGTTCGCGCGTGCTCGACCTCGGCTGCGGCAATGGCGAGTTGCTGGCACACCTGAGTGCGCATCGCGGCTGCAGCGGCTACGGCATCGAGATCGCCGACACCAACGTGCTGCAGTGCGTGCAGCGTGGCGTGCAGGTGATCCAGCTCAACCTCGAGGAAGGGCTGGCTCTGTTCGAGGACCGCAGCTTCGACGTGGTGCTGCAGCTCGACACGTTGCAGCACCTGCGCAACACCGAGCGCATGCTGCAGGAGACGGCCCGAGTCGGCCGCTTCGGCATCGTCAGCTTTCCGAACTTCGCGCACTGGCCCAACCGCCTGTCGGTGGCGCGCGGGCGCATGCCGGTCACCAAGACACTGCCGTACCAGTGGTACGACACGCCCAACATCCGGGTCGGCACGTTTGCCGATTTCGAGGCGCTGGCGCGCCGCACCGGACTCACCGTGCTCGACAGCTTCGGGCTGCGCGATGGCGCGCCGGTGCGCCGATGGCCCAACCTGCTCGCCAGCGTGGCGGTGTTCAAGTTTGAGGGCGGGCTCTGAGGGCGCCTACTTTTTCTTGACGTACCTGCCGTCGAACGCGGTGCTCCAGGACTTGCCGCCGTCCTTGGAGCTCTCCCACAGCTGGCGCACGCTGCCGTCCGACTGCGGTGCCCACGTGATGCGCTGGATGGGGTTGGCGGACGACGACAACACCATGCGGCCCTCGGCCCACTGTCCTTCCAGCACCAGCAGGCCGCCGGTGGAGTCGACCCACGTCTGGTGCCAGGTGCGGCGCAGCGCGTCATAGATGTTCAGGCTCTTGCCGGTGGGGCCGCGCGTCCCGGTCCATTGCTCGAGCAACGCACAGCCCCCTTCAATCGTCTCGATGCGGTTTTCGCCCGCCTTGGTGCCGTTGGGGAGGAAGACGTCCCAATGGCCGATCCAGAAGTCGAACTGGTGGTGTTCCGGCGCATTGCACGGCGCCGGCTTGTCGCCCGCGGACGCGACGCTGCTCGCGCACATCGCAGCGCACAGCAGCAGACCGCGCCACACGTGCTGCATCGGACTACACCTTGGCGAGCACCCGCTCGGCGATGCCGCTGTGTGCGTCGTGCGACAGGTCGATAGATGCGCTCATCACGTGACTCCCGGCAGCAGGCTAGCGCGAGCCGGTGCCGCGTGGTCTGAGGGCTTGCCCGAGCCGGTGCACGTCGGCGCGTGCCTAAACTCCCGCCGCATGCAAGCTTTGCACACGCGCGACGACCTGCCGCTGCACTTGCGACGCTGGACGTTGAAAAGAGGTGCGCGTGGTGTGGTGTTGATCGTGCACGGCCTGGGCGAGCACATCGGCCGCTACGACGCGCTGGCCGCCGTGATCAACGGCGCCGGCTGGGACGTGGCCGGTTATGACCAGCGCGGTCACGGCGCGTCGGGCGGCAAGCGAGGTGCCATCGCACAGCCTGACAGCCTGCTCGATGACCTGAGCGTGGTGGTCGATGCGCTGCACAGCGAACCGGCGCGGCCATTGGTGTTGCTGGGCCACAGCCTGGGCGGGCTGATCGCTGCACGTTTCGTCGCCGAGATGTTCGCCACGCCGCGCGCCGAATGGTCGCGGCCGGTGGATGCGCTGGTGTTGTCGTCGCCGGCGCTCGACCCCGGCATGAACGGCATGCAGCGCGCCTTGCTGGGCCTGTTGGGGCCGCTGGCGCCGCATCTGGCGGTGGGCAACGGCTTGAAGCCGGCGTGGATCTCGCGCGATCCGGCCGTGGTGCGTGCCTACGTCGACGATCCGCTGGTTCACGATCGGGTGACACCGATGCTGGTGCGCTTCATTGTCGAAGGTGGGACGCAAGTGCTCGGCGTGGCATCGCGCTGGTGTGTGCCCACGCTGCTGTTGTGGGCTGGCGCCGACCGCTGCGTCGCGCCCGCCGGCAGTGCCGCCTTTGCAGCGGCTGCACCGCGCGCCTGGATGACGCACACTTGTTATCCGAAGATGGCGCACGAGATCTTCAACGAGCCCGAACGCGAGCAACCGCTGGCCGAGCTGACACGCTGGCTCGGCACGTTGCCGTTCGCCGCCGCGACGTTGCCATGAGGAGCTGAAATGAATGCACGCGATCCCGCCACCGCGGCCGCGCCGACCGTGTCGGCCGCGCAGTCCGAAGGCCTGCGCAGCTTTGCCGATCGCGCGTGGGACGAGCGCATCGTGCCGGCGCTCAAGCGCTACATCGAGGTGCCGGCCAAGAGCCCGATGTTCGACAAGGAGTGGCGTGAGCACGGCTACATCGACCACGTGGTGCGAGAGGCCGCGTCATGGGTCGAGTCGCGCAAGGTCGCCGGCCTGAAGCTCGAACTGATCCGACTCGAGGGCCGCACGCCGGTGATCCTGTTCGAGGTGCCGGCCACCAAGGCGGGCAGCACCGGCACCGTGGTGATGTACGGGCACCTCGACAAGCAGCCCGAGTTCAACGGATGGCGCAACGAC
>DATKJN010000099.1:0-3304 GCA_035543655.1 Burkholderiaceae bacterium
GCACGCGCTGTTCATCCTGGCGCACGAGTCGGCGCACTACCGGCTGCTGAAGTCGCGCGCCCTCAACGACGCGCTCGGCCGCGCCATCGGCATGGCCGGCGGCATCTCGATGTGCACCTACCGCGTGATCCACCGGCTGCATCACAACAACCTGTACACCGAAGAAGATCCCGACACGGCGATCCACGGTGGCTATCCGCGCGGCGTGGCCTACCTCTGGAAGAAGCTCGCACTCGACCTGACCGGGGTCAACGCGTGGAAGACCTTCGCCTACTTTTTCGGCGCGCCCGCCTTGAACACCGACACCCAGCGGGCCGCGCGCCCGCTCGACGACACGTCGCCCGCGCTGCGCGCCAGCGCACGGCGCGATCGCTGGCTGGTGGTGGCCTTTCACCTGGGCGCGCCGCTGCTGGCCTTGGCGCTCGGCGGCCTGCACGCGCTGCTGTTGTACGCGGTGCTGTGGCTGCTGCCGATGGTGACGGTGCTGCAGCCGATCCTGCGCCTGCGCGCGATCGCCGAGCACGGTGCGGTCACCGACCTGTCGTCGCCGCTGACCGCAGCGCGCTGCAACCGCACCTGGGGATCGATCGCAAACACGCTCGCCCGTGTGTTGCTGTTCCCGCACCACGTGAACCACCACCTCGAGCACCACCTGTACCCGGCGGTGCCGCACTACCACCTGCCGCGCCTGCACCGCCTGCTGCACGACAAGGGCGTGCTGGCCGGTGCCGAGGTGCGCGACTTCGGCGCCACGCTGCGCACGGTGTTCGCGCCCAGATCAACCTAGGGGCCCCGACCGGGGGTGTCCGACTTTGCAGAGTGCCGCGTGGTACGCGGCATGGACATCGTCTACATCATCATCACCGCCATGCTGGTCTGCGCCGCCGCCTGCGCCATCGTGCTCGTCTGGCCGGAACGAGATCGGCGAAAGCTCGACCCCGTGACGCGCGACGACCACGGCAACCGCAGCGCCGACAGCGGCTGAGGCGCGATCAACCGGCTGAACGACCGCCCCGCGCGTTTAGCAACGCGGTGGCCTGCTCGACCACGCGATGCACCACCGCCGATGCCGGCACGATGTCGCGCACCAGGCCGGCCGCCTCGCCTGCGATGACGGGCAGCACGTCGAAGTTGCCGGTCGCACGTGCGGCCTCGTAGGTGGCCGAGACCGCCTCCAGGTTGTGCAGCAGTTCGACTTCACGCCCCCGCCAATGCCGTGCGTGCTCGTTGAGCAGGCAGCGGCCGGTGAACGGGGCCGGCCAATGGCGCTGCCGAGTGATGTCGAACAGCATGCCGCGCAGCGTGGCGTCTCCGTTGGCTTGCACGATGCGCTGCTTGGCCTCCAACGCACCCGCGGCTTCGGTGGTGGCGTAGAAGCGCGTGCCCATCAGCACGCCGCTGGCGCCGAGCATCAGGGCGGCAGCCAGGCCACGGCCGTCGGCGATGCCGCCGGCGGCCACCACGGGCACGTCGGCGCGCACCGCGTCGACCACCTCGGGCACCAGCGAGAGCGTGCCCCGACTGGCGCCGTGCCCTGCCGCCTCGGTGCCCTGCACCACCAGGATGTCCGCGCCGGCGGCCACCGCATCGGTGGCCATCGACACCGACTGCACCTGGCAGATCACCAGTGTGCCTGCTCGGCGCGTGCGTTCCGCGAACGGCTTGGCATCGCCAAACGAGAGCATGACGGCCGCCGGCCTGCGCTCGAGCACGAGGTCGAGCAGCTGCGGTTGCTTGGCCAGGCTCCAGGTGATGAAACCGACTCCGAAACGCAATGCGCGACCTTCCAGGCGATCGAGCTGTTCGGTCAACCAGGCGCCATCGGCATAGCCGCCGCCGAGGATGCCGAATCCGCCCGCGGCGCTGACCGCCGCGGTGAGCTCCGCGTCGGCCACGAGATCCATCGGCGCCAGCAACACCGGGTGTTCGATGGCCAGCTTGTGTGTCAGCGGGGTTTGCAGCGGCATGGGCAGCTCGAATCGTGGCGATGCTGCACTGTAGAAGCGCACTGGCGCCTTGAAAAATGAATCCTTAAGATGCGTGCGATCACAAAGACAGATGACAAGCGCGCATGGATCCCACCGCACTGGCCACCTTCCTCGCTGTCGCACAGCACGGTTCAGTGACGGCGGCGGCCTTGGCCCTGCACACGGTGCAGTCCAATGTCACGGCGCGTCTGCACCAGTTGGAGTCCGAACTCGGTGCGCGACTGTTCGAGCGACACAGCCGCGGCGTGACACTGACCAGCGCCGGCACGAGGCTGCTGGAGTACGCCGAGCGCCTGCGCGCGCTCAGCGTCGAGGCTCGCGCGGCCGTGCGCGACGATGGCCTGGCGCACGGCAAGCTGCGCATCGGCTCGATGGAGAGCACCGCATTCGTGCGCCTGCCGTCGCTGCTCGGCGGCTTTCATGCCCAGCATCCCGGGGTGCAGATCGAGGTGCGCACCGGCCCCACGGCCGAGTTGCTCGAGCAAGTGCTGTCGCATCGGCTCGATGGCGCCTTCGTGGCGGGCCCGCTGAACCATCCCCGCCTGGAAGGACGCCCGGTCTATCGCGAGGAGTTGGTGCTGGTGTGCGCTCGTGACAGCGTGGGCATGGCCCAGCGCCTCGCGCGCGGCGAACTGACGGCGATCACTTTCCGCGAAGGGTGCTCGTACCGCCAGCGCCTGGAGACGCTGTTCACCGCGCGCGGATGGCTGCCGTTCCGGCGGCTGGAGTTCGGCTCTGTCGAGGGCATGCTCGCCTGCGTGGCCCAGGACGTCGGCGTGGCGCTGCTGCCGCGCGGCGTGGTCGAGGCCCATGCGCGCGACACGCTGCGTGTCGAAGCGCTGACACCCGAACCGCTGTGGGTCGACACGCTGTTCGTGCGCCGCGTCGATGCCTACCTCGGCAGCACGCTGCAGGCATTCGATCGTGCACTCGAAGATGGCGCGGAGCACATGACCGCCGCGATCCCATCGATCGCCACCGGCTGAAGCCGGCCGGTGGCAGGCGGCTCAGGCGCCCGGCACTTTGCCGTGCATGCGCGCCGCGCGCATGAAGTCGAAGTCGACGCCCTGATCGGCCTGCGTCACGGTCTGCAGGAACAGCTTGCGGTAGCCGCGCTCGGCACTCGGCGGCTGCACCGGCTGCGCCTGTGCGCGCCGGGCCAGCTCGGCATCGGACACCAGCACGCTGATCTCGCGTTTGGCCACCGACAAGCGGATGCGATCGCCGTTGCGCACGTGCGCCAGCGGGCCACCGATCGCCGACTCCGGCGTCACGTGCAGCACGATGGTGCCGAACGCGGTGCCGCTCATGCGGCC
>DATKJN010000100.1:0-2121 GCA_035543655.1 Burkholderiaceae bacterium
CGCGCGCGTTCTACCTGGGCACCGACGGGCAGCGGCACGACTTCGATTCCGCAGCCGCGGCACAGAAGGCAGCCGACGCGGGCACGCCGCCGAAGGCACGCGGCGCGCAAGTCACCATCATGGAGTCGCGCTCGCCCGACCGATGGAGCGACATCACGTCGCAGGGCCAGCGCGCCGGCCGCTACATCGGCGACTGCGAGAGCAAGGTCTACCTGCAGACGCGCTTGCTCACCGAGGCCGGCTTCACGTCACTGGGCAGCGTCGATGTGCAGCACAAGGATCGCAGCGGACCGGGCCACATGTTCGGCGTGTTCAAGGCACCCGACGGCACGATCTGGGTCACGTCGAACGAGGAGTTCAAGCAGGTGCGACCCAACTACGGGCGCAAGGACGTGACGCAGGCCGACATCGACGCCACGGTGCGCGAATTCACCGGCGAGGTCTATCACATCGAGCCCAACTACAAGGGCGAGATCGACGTCAGTGCGTTCGACTTCAACGCTGCCTCGACAGCCAAGCTGAGTGGACCGAACGCCGCGGTCGATTCGATCCGCCGCGCCACCGAACTCGGCGTCCTGCACCGCACCGAGACGCTGATGCGCTGAGCGGCCGCGCGGCTCACTTGGCCGCCGCGGTGGTGGCCCGTGAGACGGTCGAGTAGTGCACCGCCTTCTCGGCGGGTTGCGCGGCCACGCGGCGCTGTTCGGCGCGCAGCTGTTCGCCGCGTTCGACCGAATGGTGCAGAAGCATGACGTACAACCCCAGCAAGAGCGCCACCGCCAGCCACGCACCTGCCAACAGCAAGCCGTGAGGCGTGATGTTGAAGCGAAGTCCGTAGGGGAGGATGACGGTGACGGTCCACATGTCGATGTCTCACGGGTCGGCGCCAGTGTCCGTGCGCGCGCTCGCCCTCGACATCGGCGGCCATCCGATGCACGTGTAGGACGGCGCCGCGCTTCGCGCCGGGCCGCGCACCTATCATGCGGCCGATGCGCGATGCGGACGCGGTCATCATCGGCGCCGGTGCGGCCGGCCTGCACTGCGCCGCGATCGCCGGCCAGCGCGGCGTGCGCGTGCTGCTGATCGACCATGCGAGCGCGGTGGCCGAGAAGATCCGCATCTCCGGCGGCGGCCGCTGCAACTTCACCAACCGCGACGCGGCGCCGGCGAACTTCGTGTCGTCCAACCCCGACTTCTGCCGCTCGGCGCTCGCGCGCTACACGCCGCAGCACTTCATCGACCTGATGGACCGCCACGGCATCGCGTGGCACGAGAAGCACAAGGGCCAGCTGTTCTGCGACGACTCGAGCCAGCAGGTCATCGACCTGTTGCTGGCCGAATGTGCGCGCGGCCGCGTCGAGCGCTGGCAGCCATGCACGGTGCAGGCGGTGCGCCACGGCGCGCATGGCTTCGAGTTCGACACCACCGTGGGTCCCGCGCGAGCCGCGCAGCTCGTGGTGGCCAGCGGCGGGCTGTCGATCCCGAAGATCGGCGCCAGCGATTTCGGCTACCGTCTGGCGCGCCAGTTCGGCCATAAAGTGATCGAGCCGCGGCCGGGATTGGTGCCGCTGACTTTCGATGCGCAGCAGTGGGCGCCGTTCGCGGCCCTGTCGGGGCTGTCGCTCGAGGTCAACGTGCGTTGCAGCGGCAGCCGCATCGCCTTCGACGAAGACCTGCTGTTCACGCACCGCGGCCTCAGCGGACCGGCGATCCTGCAGATCTCGACCTTCTGGGAGTCGGGCGACGCACTGCGGATCGACCTCGCGCCGGGGCAGGACCTGGCGCACGA
The DNA here is from genome assembly GCA_035543655.1 of Burkholderiaceae bacterium. Lineage (GTDB taxonomy): Bacteria > Pseudomonadota > Gammaproteobacteria > Burkholderiales > Burkholderiaceae_C > JAEUPI01. The sequence continues at coordinate 1,790 of DATKJN010000100.1, forward strand.
ACTGACCGCCGCCAAAGCAGGCTCGAAGAAGCGGCTGGGCCACCTGCTCGCCGAACGCATGCCGCGCCGGCTGGCAGATACCTGGCTCACGATCCATGGCATCGATGGCGACAAACCCTTGGCCGACATGCGCGACCGCGAGCTGCAGACGCTGGCGATGCCCCTGCAACGCTGGACGCTCGTGCCCCAAAGCAGCGAGGGCTACCGCAAGGCCGAGGTCACGGTGGGCGGCGTCGACACGCGCGAACTCAGCTCGCAGTCGATGCAAAGCCGGCGCGTGCCGGGCCTGCACTTCATCGGCGAGGTGGTCGACGTGACCGGCTGGCTCGGTG
>DATKJN010000101.1:0-4314 GCA_035543655.1 Burkholderiaceae bacterium
GCGTTGTGATCTTCTCGAGGCGCGGTCGGAGGGACGTCGCGAACTGGATTGGCAACCGAAGATAGCGATGCCCGGGCTCTAGAGCCACCACATGAGCCGCCATTCGCGGCTCGATGCCGGAACCTCGAAGCAAGCTCGGTAGTTGGCGGCCGGAGTTGAAGTCGCCTCCAGCTGAACGGAATCCCTCTTCGATCAACTCGATCAAGCGCTGCACTGCGGGCGCGTCTGGATTGACTCGCCAGGACGCCATGTCGGGGTCCTCCAACACCAGCGCTCCGCCCGGACGAAGCATCCGCGTGTATGTCGCCATCTGCTCCACGGCCCGGCCAAGCGGGGCAATTTGGAACCGCGCGTGGATGAGGTCGAACGAACCAGGCGCCAGTTGACTGGCGAAGAGGTCGTCGTGAACGAGTGTGACGTTTGCCAGGCGTTCGCCACGAACAAACTGTTCGGCACCGGAGAGCATCTTTTCATCGATGTCAGATCCAACGACGGCTCCGGTGGGTCCGACCCAGTTGCTGAGTACCCGCAACCAACCCATTGCGCCGCAACCGACATCGAGGGCACGGTGGCCGATGCCGCTCGGAAGCTCAGCTAACAAGGCGCGCGCCGCTGGCTCCCAAACTCGCGACTGCAGTTGCAGTCGCTCCAACTCCGATGCTTGGCCGGCAAGAAGGTACGAAGCCGATGGCTGAGACATGCGAGCTCTGTTCTGCGCAAAGATGGAGTCAACCTTCGAGGGTGCCCAATGCGTCAGCCGGCATTCTCGCCGAACGCGTTGGGTGCTTCTTCTGGGTCATTGGTGATGCAGCGCGGAGCGACACGCGCCAGCCCTTGGATGGCCGCTTGCGCATCATGCGTGGGTCGGCCCTCAGGGTCGAATGCTGACGTCGGCCCGGCGAGGCCGCGTTCGTGGCTTCGACCGCATCAAGAAATGTGCAGCCGGCTCAGCGCCTCCGATGGCGGAGGCGGTCGCAGCTTCAGTGCGCGCAGTCGTTGCGTCATCAGCGTGGCGACCATCAGGTTGCGGTGCGTCTTCGAGTCGGCCGGCACCACCGTCCAGGGCGCCCACGGCGTGCCGGTGGCGCGGATCGCGGCGTCGTACGCGGCCATGTAGTCCTTCCACCGCTTGCGCACGTCGAGGTCACCGACATCGAACTTCCAGTGTTTGCTCGGGTCGTCGAGCCGCGCCTGCAGGCGCACGCGCTGTTCGTCCTTGGAGATGTGCAGCATGAACTTGCACACCACCGTGCCGTGCTCGGTGAGCATGCGCTCGAACTCGTTGATCTGCCGGTAGCGCTGCGCCACCTGCTGTGCGGTGAGCTGGCGGTTGACCACCGGCACCAGCACGTCTTCGTAGTGGCTGCGGTTGAACACCACGATCTCGCCGGAGCCCGGCATCGCCCGGTGGATCCGCCACCAGGGGTCGTGCGCGCGCTCCTCTTCGGTCGGTGCCTTCCATCCGACCACGCGCACACCGAGCGGACTCATGCGGCCGAACACGTCGCGCAGCGTGCCGTCCTTGCCGCTGGTGTCCATGCCTTGCAGCACCACCAGCAGCTTGTAGCGCCGATCGGCATAGAACACCGTCTGCAGCGCGTCGAGCTCGTCGGCCAGCTCAAGCACGGTGGCCTTGTCGCGCTCGCGGTCGCCGCTCGACAGCGGCTTGGCGCCGGGGTCGATCGACGCCAGTCGAAAGCGTTGCTCCGGCGACGCGTGCTGATAGCGCTCGACTTGCGCAGAACTGTTCTTGGATTTCGCCATGTCGTGTGCTCCGGACCCAACGGTCCCTCTAGTGCCAGAAGCGTTTCTGATCCATCGCTTTCACCAGCGCCTTGCGCGCCACGCGTGCGGTCACGCTCAAGTGCGCCTGCAAGAAGCCGGCCGCGAACCATGCGCTGGGCCGCTTCTGCGCGTCGGTGCGAAACGCCGCGGCCGCCACCGCCACGTCGTTGTGGGCACCCAGCGCGTCCTGTGCAGAGCCCAGCTGCTGCAGATAGGCGCGCACCGCATCGCCGCGCCACCAGGACCCGGTGAGTTCGGCCAGGTAACGCAGCCGCTTCAGCCGTTTGCGCACCTGGTGCTGGGTGTCGAGCGGCAGCTTCGTGAATCGCTCGCCGTCGCGTTGCACTTTGCGGTGCAACGCGTCGAGCCGCTGCGTGATCAACTCTCGTGCGGCCGCCGGCGCCACGGTGGCGAACTGGCCGGCATCGCCATGGGCCAGCGCCAGCATCGACACCAGCGTCACCTGGAAGTCCGTGCCGCGAGCAACCGCGGGCGGATCCACCTGCTGCGGTGGTGTCCACAGCAGCAGCGGCGCACCCGCGGCCTCCAGCAGCGGTCGCACCGCGGCGGCCACGGTTTCGTGATCGCGCCGCAGGCCGAGCTGCTCGAACACGCGCGCCAACACGCCATCCCATTCCGGCCGGATCGATGGCGACAGCTCGGCCAGTTCGCGCAGCACCGTGCGCAGGCGCCGCAGCCCGACGCGCAGCTGGTGGATCGTCTCGGCGTCGTCGTGGCCTTCGGCGATCGTGCCGGCGTTGGCGATCACCTGCGCGAGCGTCGACTGCAGCACGGCGCGCATCACGGCGGCGCCGTCGGCGCCGGGTGCGAGCTGCGGTTGTTGCGCACGGACCGCCGGCGGCGACCTGTCCGCTTGCAGCAGGCGATCGCCACGCTCGGCCTTGGTGGTCACGTTCAGCCACAGGCCGCCATGCTGGATCCACGCGATGGCCAGATCGAACAGGCCGTGCGTCGGCCCGCCCTTGTGCTCCAGTTCGAGTTCGGCGATCGGCATCGATCGTTCGCCGGCCGTCACCTGTCCGGTATCCAGCGCGGCCTCGATCGTCGTGCCGCGTGCATCGCGGATGCGGCACGCCAGGCGCTGCACGTCGGTGGCATAACGCTCCACCAAGCCGGCGTTGGGGGCCGCCTGCAGCGACGCCATCAGCACCTTGCCCGCATTGCTGCTGGCATGGCGGCTTGCATTCACCTCGGGCACACGGCCGGGCGCGCCGATCACACGCACGTTGTGCTCCATGCGATGGGCCACGCCTTGGCCTTCGGTCTTCACGGTCTGGATCCAGCGCCGGCCCTCGAGGCGAAGGCGCAGCGCCACGTGCGCGCGCGCCAGCCGTGCATTGGCGGTGTCGAAGTAGTGCGCGCGCAGGCGCTGGCTCTTCGCGCCATGGGCGCGCAACGCGCCGCGCAACGACGGCAGCGCGTCACTGGGCACTTGCAGCTTGAGTTCGAGTTCGCTGTCTGCCGCGCCCTCGTTGGCGGCGGGTGCCGCGGTGCTCGCCTGGCGCTTGCGGTCCATCGGGTGGTCGTCGGCTGAGCCTTCAGCGGCGGGCGATCAGGATAGCGCCGAACGGCGCAAGCTGCGCCGCATCGGCAACGGCGCAAATTCTTGTCGCCGGCGGCACACCGCTTGCTGCATGCTGCGAGCCATGGCATCGATCTACCTGATCCGCCACGCCGAGAAGCCGGAACCCGGCGAGCAGGGCGTCTCGGCCGCGGGACAACCGGATGCGGATGGCTTGACGGTGCGGGGCTGGCAACGCGCCGGCGCATTGGTGGGCTTGTTCGCGATGCCCGATGGCGAGCCACGCCACGCACTGCTGGTGCGGCCACGGCGCTTGTACGCCGCCGTCGACGGCGGCCGCAGCCATCGGCCCCAAGACACGCTGCTGCCGCTCGCACAGTGCCTGGGCTTGACGGTGCAACCGCTGGCGTCGAACGGCGAGCCGCTGGTGGCGGCGCAAACCTTGTGGGCATGCGGTGAGGACGTGCTGGTCTGCTGGCGGCGCCGCGAACTGCCCCCACTCGCACGTGCGCTGCTGCCGACGATTGATGGGCTGCCGACCGCGTGGGACAAGGACTGCTTCGACCAGGTGTGGGTGATCCAGCCGACGAGTCTCACGGTCGTTCCGCAGCGCCTGCTCGCAGGAGACCGCGGCCGCGCGGCCTGAGCGCCGCAGTGAAAGCGCATGCGCGATCCGACTGCATGCGTGTCGACATGCCCCTCCTCCGTCGCCGGGGTCTGCTGCCGGGCCTGCGCGCCAGGTCGGCCGGCGTGGCAGGGCTCGCCCTCGTGGCTCTTGCGCTCGTGTTGGCCACCGCGCCGAGTCGCGCCTCCGAGCTCGAGCTGCTCAGTGTCGGCGTGCGCGGGCGAGTGAGTGAGCAGACGGTGCTGGGCGAGCCGCAACCGGAATCGTTCCGTGCCTACGACGTGGCGACGACGATCCGTTTGCCTTGGCAACAACCGCTGTCGCCGGCGTGGGCTGTGGGCACGCGATTGTTGGCCAGCGC
>DATKJN010000102.1:0-2181 GCA_035543655.1 Burkholderiaceae bacterium
AGGCGGGCCGGCCTTGTCGCCGCGCGAGCTGGGAGCGCTCACCGACACGCTGCACGTGTTGACCAGTTTCGAGACCTTCGACGGACTGCTGCGCGGAAACCGGTCGTTCAAGGCGACCGTGCAGATCGTCCGCGATCTGGCCTCGGCCGTGGTCCGGCCGGTGCGCTGATCGAACGGGAGCATTCCGCCGACGTGCTGCGCATGGCACGCCGAAGCGGGCGCCCAGCCGCGGCGTTTCAGCTGTCGCGCAGCGCCGCGACGGGATCGATGCGCGTGGTGCCGCGTGCCGGCAGATAGCACGCCACGAGCGCCACTGCGAGCAGCGTGACGGTGACAATGGCATAGACCGCCAGGTCACGGGCGCCGACCCCGAACAGCTGGCTCTGCAGGAATCGCGTGAGTGCCATTGCACCCGCCAGGCCCAGCGCCACGCCAATGGCCGCGGTGCGCGCGCCCTGTTGCAGCACCATCCGGAGGATGACGCCGCGTTCGGCGCCGAGCGCCTGCCGGATCGCGAACTCCCGCACGCGCTGCGTGACGGCGAACGCCAGCACGCCGTAGATACCGATGCCGGCCAGCAGCAGCGCCACGCTTCCGAATACCGCCAGCAGCAGCGTGGGCACGCGCCGGGTCTGCAGGGAGCGGCCAATCCATTGGTCCAGCGTGCGCACGTCGGCGAGGGGCTGCTGCGGATCGACGGCCTGCACGGCTGCCCGCAGCGGTCCGGCCAGCGACGGCGGGTCGATGCCGGACTTGATGACCAGCGCCAGGCTGCGCACCGGGGTCTGCGTCATCGGGTAGTAGATGCGCTCCTTGGCCACGGGCTCACCAAGGTCGATGCTGTTGATGGTGCCGACGACCCCGACGATGGTTGAGGGGCTCGAGCCCGGCCCGCCGCCCGTGATCTGCTGGCCGATCGGATCTTTGTCCTTGAAGTAGCGGTTCACGAGGTACTCGTCGACCACCACCACGCGTGGGGAGTCGGGCCCATCGAGCTCCCCGAACACGCGGCCCTTGACGAGCGGGATCCGCATCGCGCGGAAATAGTCGCCGCCCACGACCTCCTGCCGGCCGTGCGGACTGGGCTCGCCGGGACCGGGCGTGTAGCCCACGATGTTGTAGGACGCGGAACCCACCATCCCGTTGAACGGCACGTTGCTGGTGAGCCCCACGGCGGTCACGCCGGGAACGCGCGCGGCCTCGGCCACCACGCGCATCCAGAAGGCTCGTCTGGCAGATTCGTCGGCATAGCGGGTGGCGGGCAGCGCCAGTTGCGCCGTGAGGACGTTCTCAGGCGAGAAGCCCGGGTTCACCTCCTGGATTCGGGCGTAGCTCTTGATCAGCAGGCCCGCGCCGACCAGCAGCATCACCGCCAGCGCGACCTCCGTCACCACCAGCACGGCGCGCGTGACGCCCGTGCGGCGCGACGAGGTGCCCCGTCCGGTATCGTCACGCAGCGCCTCCACGACGCTCGTACGGAGCGTCGCCGCGGCCGGTACGAGCCCGAACACCAGGCCCGTCAGCACGGCCATGGTCAGCGTGAACCCCAGCACGGGCACGCTGAGCGACACGTCGGGCGTAGCTGGCAGCTGCTGGCTGATGAGGATCACGAGTCCGCGCACGCCCACAAGCCCGAGGCCGAGGCCCGCGGCCGCGCCGATGGCCGACAAGGCCAGGCCTTCGGTGAGCATCTGCTTCACCAGGTGCGCCTTGCCGGCGCCGATGGCGGCGCGGATGGCCACCTCGCGATGCCGCCCCGTCGCGCGCATCAGGAGCAGGTTGGCCACATTCGCGCAAGCGATGAGCAGCACCAGCACGACGCCGACCTGCAGCAGCAGCAGCGGGGCACGCAGGTCGCCGACCAGCTGGTCGCGGATTGGCAACGCATACCCGGTGAAGCCGCTCGTGGCGATGAAGCCAGCGCGCCGTGGCAGCCGCTCGGCGACGCGCGCGACAATCGTCTTCATCTGCGCGTTGAGCTGCTCGATGGTGGCGCCGGGTGCAAGCCGGGCAATCATCGAGCTGTACTCGTTGCCGCGCGATTGGTCCGACCGATCCGTCGCCGTGAACGAGAACGGCACCAGCAGCGCGGTGTCGCGCGCGGGCAGCTCGAAATCCGCCGGCAGGACACCCACCACGCGGTAAGGCACGCCATCGAGTCGCACGTCGCGGCCGACGATG
>DATKJN010000103.1:0-2707 GCA_035543655.1 Burkholderiaceae bacterium
ATGGGCATGCAAGCGATCGTGCGGCTCATGCGGCGTGCGTCCTGGCCACCACCACGGTGGCATCGTCACGGCCGCGCGAATGATCACGCATCAGCAGGCCCGCGAGCAGCATCGGATGCAGGCGCACGAAGCCGGGATACGCCTGCAGCGTCCAGCTCGAGCCAATGCCATCGGAGTGCATGATGAGCAAGCCATCGCCGCAAGGGTATTCGAACGCCTGGATCTTGCGCGCGTTGTGACCCGCTGTGCCGTTGAGCGACACCATGCGGCGCAACTGCCCGCTGGGGCTTGCAAGGAGCGCGGCGATGTTGCCCAGGCCGGCGTACACCACGGTCGAGGCCGCAAAATCGATGCGCGCCACGGCCACCGCGCCGCCGCGCGTGTGGCGCATCGCCAGGTGCACCGCCTGCACGATGTCGGCCGGCATCTCGGCGCGGCTGCGCTGGAACTGGCTGACCGCTTCATTGGCCGCCAGCGCCGCCTCGCTGCCGTGGCCCAAACCATCGACCATGAACAGCGTGCAGTGCGAGGCGTCGCGGTGCAACGCCCAGGCGTCGCCGGACACCACCTCGCCCGCCTTGGCCGTCTCGACGGCGCCCACCAGGTCGCTCGCATCCGGCGCCGCACCGTTGCGCAGCAGGCGCGCGAACACCGCGGTGCCGCGCCCCGGCCACGAGGCGACGTGAAAGCGGTGCGCCATGCGGCGCACGGCGCCGAGTCCGTTGCCCAACGTGCCGGCCGACGAATAGCCATCGGCGAGGCAGCGCTCGACGTCGGCCATGCCGGCGCCGCGATCGAGCGCGACCAAGTCGACGTGGGCCTGGCCGGCACCGATCAGCAGCTTGCCGCCGCCGCCGTGCTTGATCAGGTTGGTCGCCAGCTCGGTGGCGACGATCGCCAGCTGGCCCGCGCGCAGCTCCTGGAAACCCGCCGCCGCACCGAGCTCGGCCGCCTTGCGCCGGGCTTCGGCCACGGCGCTGTCGTCGGCCACGGCGACGTCGACCATCATTTCCAGCGCGAGCAGGTCACGCGCGTGCCCTGCCCGAGCACCGACTGGATGGTGAACTCGCTGCACAGCCGCTTGGCACCGCCCAGGCCGAGGCCCAGTCCGCTGCCGGTGCTGAAGCCGTCGCGCAACGCGGCATCGATGTCCTTGATGCCGGGCCCCTGGTCTTCGAACACCAGCCGCACGCCGCGGCGCGCGCCGTTGACCAACTCGATGTCGACCGTGCCGCCACCACCGTAGTCGAGCGTGTTGCGCGCCAGCTCGCTGGCGGCGGTGACCACCTTGGTCTGGTCCACCAGGCCCAGGCCGGACTCGACGGCCAGCGCACGCACACGCTGGCGCACGCGGACCACGTCTTCCGAGCTGTGGATCTCGAGGCGCTCAGTCACTGTCGTCGGCGTCGTCGACGGCGGATTCGTCGCGGCGCCGGATCAATGCCATGCCGCGGTCGACATCGAGTGCCGTCTTCACGCCGCTGAGCGTGAGGCCGAGCTCGACCAGCGTGATGGCCACGGCCGGTCGCATGCCCACCACCACGGTGTCGGCATCGAGGATGCGGGAGATGGCCGCGATGTTGTCGAGCATGCGGCCGATGAAGCTGTCGACGATCTCGAGCGCCGAGATGTCGATCAGCACGCCACGCGCGCTGCTGGACACGATGCGCGCAGTCAGGTCCTCTTCGAGCGCGGTGGCGATCTGGTCGTGCATGTCGACCTGGATGGTGACGAGCAGCACGTCACCGAGCTTGAGGATGGGAATGCGGTCCACCACATCAGCCTTCGGCGCTGTTGTTGTTGGCGGTGCGACGCTTGGTGACGATGCGCCCCTGGCGCGCCAGCGCCACCGAGAACGCGTCGGCCAGCGTCGCCTTGGACACCATGTTGAGCTCGACGCCGAGGTGCACCATGGTCTGCGCGATCTGCGGGCGAATGCCGCTGAGGATGCAGTCGGCACCCATCAGGCGCGCCGCGGCCACGGTCTTGAGCAGGTGCTGGGCGGTCAGCGTGTCGACGGTCGGCACGCCGGTGATGTCGATGATGGCCATCGTCGCGCCCTGGGCAACGATGGACTCCAGCAGGTTCTCCATCACCACCTGCGTGCGCTGGCTGTCCAGGGTACCGATCAGCGGCAACGCGAGAATGCCATCCCACAGCTTGATCACCGGCGTGGACAGCTCGGCGATCTCCTGCTGCTGGCGCACGATCAGCGTCTCGCGCGTGCGCTGGTAGGCCTCGGTGGTGAACAAGCCCAGGCGATCGAGCATCAGGCCGGTCTGCCAGTTGGCCTCCATCGTGCTCGCAGCGTCGCCCTCGGCGTGCTTCTGCGCGGCGTCGAACAGCGCGGGCTTCAGCGAGAACACGAACATCGCGGTCTCGCGCGGGCTGAAGCCCTGGGTGGCACGCGACGATGACAGCTCGGTCAGTACCGCGCGCACCGGCGCGAAGTCGGCGCCATCGATGTCGTTCGACCCTTTGGCGAGTGCGTCGCGCAGCTTGCTGAGGAAGTCGCTGCATTGCGCTTGCAGTTCGCTTTCGCGGATGCGCCCGCTCTCCAAGGCACCATCTTCCTTCAGTCGGCGCATCCACTGCTGCAGGATCTCGGCTTGGTGTGAGTTGAGCAGCGCGGAAGTGACCAGTTTGTTGGCCTTGGGCATGACTGGGGATCCTCCGAGAGTGGCGGGTCATTCTAGGCGGCGGCCCC
>DATKJN010000104.1:0-2729 GCA_035543655.1 Burkholderiaceae bacterium
GTGCTCGTAGCGCTGCTCGATGTAATCCTCCGCCATCTCGCGCAGCGCGGCGGCAGCATCCGGTCGGCACGCGCAAGCCATGCGCCAGGCCCCGATCGATGCGCCGAGCAGATGCACGGATTGAGTCTGGCCATCGAGCCATGCGCCGAGCAGCACGCGGTCCAGCGGATTCAACACCAATGCCTTTGGACCTCCCGCGGCGCCGGCGACGGCACGCACGTCGGCCGCACGCAACCCGTGCTCGCGCAGGTGCGCGCGTGCTCGCGGTCCCGCGAGCACCCACAACGCGCGAGGAGACCGGCCGCTCACGCGAGCTGCCACAACGACAAGGCCGAGAGCGCGAATGACACGCGGCCCGCCGCGCCGCCGAACACCCACATGCCCGAGCGAGCCACATCCATGCCGGCGGTTGCGATCACGGGGTGCGTCACGGCGAACCGCAACGCGGCGCTCACTTGGCGCGCAGCGCGTCGCGCAGCTGCTTGCCCATGTCGGGCGCGTCCCTCAGTGGATCGGACGGGTTGCGCTGCTGCAGCACGTCTTCCATGCGGATCTGCACCGAGCCCAGCGCCTTCGGGTGGCTGTAGATGTAGAAGCGGTCGTCGCGCACCGCATCGAGCACGTACTGCGCCACCATGGCGGCAGTGACCTTGCCACTGGTCACCGCCTTCTGAGTCATCGCCTGCGCGATCAGCTGGCTGCGTGTGGGCTTGGCGGCCGGGTTGCTCAAGCCCTCGGGCCGGTTGCGTTCGCTCTGGTGGATGCCAGTGGCCACGAAGAACGGACACAGCACGTGCGCATGCACCTGGTCGCTCACCAGCGACAGGTCCTGGTACAGCGTTTCGCTCAGCGCCACCACCGCATGCTTGCTGACGTTGTACACGCCCATGTTGGGCGGGTTGACCAAGCCGGCCATCGATGCGGTGTTGACGATGTGCCCCTCGTAGCTGCTGTCCTTCTCGGCCGCCTCGAGCATCAACGGCGTGAACACGCGCACCCCGTGCGCCACGCCCATCACGTTGACGCCGATCACCCACTCCCAGTCGCGCAGCGTGTGCTCCCAGATCAGGCCGCCCGCGCCGACGCCGGCGTTGTTGAACACCAGGTGCGGCGCGCCGAAGCGCTCGACCGTGGCGCGGCCCATGGCCTCGACCTCAGCCGCCTGCGACACGTCGAGTCTGACTGCCAGCACCTGCGCACCCAGCGATCGCAGCTCCTTCTCTGCACGGGCCAGGGCATCAGCCTGCACGTCGGCGGCCACGATGTTCATGCCGCGCTGGGCACACAGCCGTGCCAGCTCGAGTCCGAAACCCGATCCCGCGCCGGTGATCACCGCGGTGTCGCCGCGGCCGAGGTGTGTGTCGCTCATCGTGTGGATTCCATAACAAGGTTGATCAGCGGATCAGTGAGGCATCGCGCGCGCCAGCAGCGCGTCGAGCGGTGCATGGGCGTCGAGCAGCCCAAACGCACCGCCGCCTCCGGCCTGGTCGAGCCGCGACGCGCAGAAGGTGTCGAACACGTCGGTGGGCGCGTGCTGCTTCAGCAGCGCCGCCTGCACCACCAGCGCCACATCGCGCGCCAGCCGGCGCGCACCCGCCTCGTCGGTGGCGCCGTCCACGCGGGTCGGCAGACCCGCCGCCAGCCGATCGAGCGCACCATTGGCACCGCGCGCGGGCTGCAACTCGTTCATCAGCGCGTCGGCCACCGGCCCGGTGCGCAGCGCGCGCAGCAGGTCGAGCGCCATGATGTTGCCGGCGCCCTCCCAGATCGAGTTCAGCGGCATCTCGCGGTAGACACGCGCCATCGCGCCTTCACCGCGCTCCTCGACGTAGCCGTTGCCGCCCAGGCACTCCATCGCTTCCTGCGCGAACACACTGCCGCGCTTGCAGATCCAGAACTTGGCGATCGGCGTCAGCACGCGGCGCATCAGCGCCTCATGGCCGTCGGCATCCTGCTTGTTCTCGGTGCGGTCGACCGCGCGCGCCAATCGCAGCGCCAGCGCGGTCGCGGCCTCGCTCTCGATCGCCAGGTCGGCCAGCACGTTCTTCATCAACGGCTGCTCGATCAGCCGCTTGCCGAATGCCCGCCGCTCACTGCAATGGTGCAGTGCCAGTGCCAACGCGTGGCGCATCAGGCCCGAGGTGCCGAGCGCGCAGTCCAGCCGCGTGATGGCGCCCATCGACAGGATCTGCGGCACGCCGCGCCCTTCTTCGCCGACCTGCCACGCCACCGAACGGTCGAACTCGACCTCGGAACTGGCGTTGGCCTTGTTGCCGAGCTTGTCCTTCAGCCGCTGGATGCGCAGCACGTTCGGCGTGCCGTCGGGCAGCCAGCGCGGCAGGAAGTAGCAGCTCAGCCCACCCGGTGCTTGCGCGAGCACGAGGAACGCGTCGCACATCGGCGCCGAGAAGAACCACTTGTGGCCGGTGATGCGCACCCGCGGGCCCCAAGCATCGGCGCCGTCGGCTTCGGCGCGCGTCGTGTTGGCACGCACGTCGGAGCCACCCTGCTTCTCGGTCATGCCCATGCCGAGCGTCACCGCGGTCTTCTGCGCCAGCGGCGCGAAACGGGGGTCGTACTGCGTGCTGGCGATGCGGGTGCGCCACGCGTCGTACAGCGATTCGTTGCTGCGCAACGCCGGCGTCACGGCGTAACTCATCGACACCGGGCACAACACCGACGGCTCGGCCTGCGTCCACACGATGAAGCCAGCGGCACGCTCCAGGTGC
>DATKJN010000105.1:0-3122 GCA_035543655.1 Burkholderiaceae bacterium
CGCCGACCTTTCCAGCGCGCAGTCCAAACAGGAAGTGCTCGACAAGATCGCCGAGTCGTTCCTGTTCCCCAACCACTTCGGCAAGAACCTCGACGCGCTGTACGACTGCATGACCGATCTGGTGCACAAGGCTGGCGCCCAGCCTGGTTTCGTCGTCGTGCTGGAGCAACTGCCCGACAATCCCCGCTTCGACCGCGAAGCGCGCGAACAGCTGCTCGACGTGTTCCGCGACGCGGCCGACTTCTGGGCCGAGCGCCGCATCGCGTTCCGCTGCTTCTATTCGTTTGCGGTCCCGCGCGGCATGGAAGAGCGCGGCCACGACAGCCAAACTCAGATCGTCGAGAAGCCTGCTGCCAAGAGCGTGTCCAAGAGCGGCAACAATCCGAACTTCGGCATGAACATGCCGCTGATGAGCAGCGCGTTCGACACCGCCATGTGGCTCAACGCCGCATAGCCGTACCCGGGCGTTGTTCGTCCGGCTTCCAGTCCGATTCAGCGCACTTCGGTGCGCTGAATCGTTTGTGCGAGCCTCACATACTCAGCGACCGGCACTTCCTCCGCGCGCCGCTGCACGTCAAACGCCACCGCCGGATCCGCGCGTTCGAGCCAGCGTCCGAGGGTGTGGCGAAGCAGCTTGCGCCGCTGCGAGAACGCCACCGCGACGATCTCCGACAGGAGCGCCGGATCCAGCGCGGCGGGCTCGCGCCACGGCACCATGCGCAACACCGACGAGACCACGCGGGGCGGCGGGTCGAACGCCGAGGCCGGCACGTCGAACAGCTGTTCGATGTCGTAGCGCCACTGCAGCATCACGCTCAGCCGACCAAAGTCGCGCCCACCCGGCGACGCGGCGATGCGATCGACCACCTCCTTTTGCAGCATCAGGTGCTGGTCGACCACGTGGGGTGCGAACTCGAGCAGCCTGAACAAGATCGGCGTGGAGATGTTGTACGGAAGGTTGCCCACCACACGCAGCGGCTGGCCCGCTCGTCGTGCCAGCTCGCCGAAGTCGACTCCCAACACGTCGGCCTGCACGAGTTCGACGCCGGCCACTGCGCGCCAGCGCGCGGCGAGGTCTCGGTCGAGTTCGATCAGCGTGAGTCCGGCGCCACTGGCGCGCAGCGGTCCGGTGATCGCGCCGAGCCCCGGCCCGATCTCCACCACGCGTTCACCAGGCCGCGCGTCGACCGCGCGCACAATCGCATCGATCACGCTCGAATCCACCAGAAAGTGCTGGCCGAAACGCTTGCGTGGCGCGTGGGTCACGGCGACTGTGAGTGCGCGACCGCGGCGTCAGCGCCCGCCGTGCCGCTCATTGCGGCGGCTCGCGCATCTCGATGTAGGCGCGAGCTCGCAGGTCCTTGGCCCACTCCTGGTATGCGGAGTCGAACTTCTGCTCGCGCAGCGCCGCTCGCGCCTGCTCGCGAATCTCCTTGTCGCTGATGTCGACCTGGCGCCGCTCGATCACCTGGATCAGATGCACGCCGAAGCGCGACAGCACCGGCGGCGATATCGCACTCGGGGCCAAGCGGCTCATCGCCTCTTCGAACTCGGGCACGAATCCCCCTGGCGAAACCCAGCCGAGCTCGCCACCGTTGGCTGCACTGCCGTCTTCGGACACCTCGCGGGCCACGTCTTCAAAGCGCCGCTGGCCGCCTTCGATCTGGCGCTTCAGGTCTTCGAGCCGCCGCGCCGCGTCTTGCGCGCTGGCCTGCGCCGACGTGCGCAGCAGAATATGCCGCGCCCGCGTTTGGTTGACGCGATGCACTTGGCCGTCGCGCCGTTCCACCACCTTGAGCAGGTGAAACCCGGCACCACTCTTGATCGGCTGCGGCGTCATCTCGCCGGCTTTCAAATCTTTGGTGGCCTCGACGAACAGGTCGGGCAGGCGGTTTGATGGGCGCAGGCCGATCACTCCGCCATTGGCCCGGTTGCCGTCTTCCGACACCTCGCGTGCCACGGTCGCGAAGTCGGCACCGGCCTGCACGCGTGCCAGCGCGGCATCGGCGCGCGCGCGCCGCTCGGCGACCTGCGCCTCGCTTGCACCCTCCGGCACGGTGACCAGGATCTGCGCCAGGTTGAGTTCCGCGCCTGCTTCGGCCGCGCCACGCTGTTGCTCGATGAGCTTGTCGATCTCGGCATCGGAGATGCGGATGCGCGCCTGCACCTCGCGCTCGCGCACCCGCTCGACCAGGATCTGATCGCGCAGGCTGCTGCGAAAGCGCGAGAACTCGATGCCCTCGGCCTGCAAGCGGCGACGCAACTCCGCCAGCGTGACCCGGTTGTTGGCAGCCACGCTGCTCACCGCGCGGTCGAGCTCCGCCTCGTCGACCTTCATGCCGCTGTCGCGCGCGTAGGTGACGAGCACGCGCTCATCGATCAGAGCGTCCACCACCTGCTTGCGCAGCACCTCGCCGGGCGGCATGCGGCCGCCACCGCGCCGCGCCTCGTCCCGCACCCGACCGCTGCGCTGCTCGACCTCGTTGGCTGTGACCAGTTCGCTGTTGACCACGGCGACGATGTAGTCGCCGATGCGCAGCGTGCGATCGCTCTGCGCCATCGCCAACGAGCCGACGGCGGCGAACGACACGGCAACGGCAAAGGGCGCGATAGCGCGCTGGAGCATCTCAATCATCGATGGTCGGTTCATAGGGGCCTTTGCGCTCCTCGCGCAGCAGCCGGTATCCGGGGATATTGTCCTTCAACACCTGCAGCGGATTCGAACCGATGCGCGACAGGCCCACCAGTTCCAATTGCAACAGCAGTCGCGTGGTCTGCTCGGTGCGGCCGGTCGACAGCCGCTCGGACACAATCCGCCCGATCCAGCAGCCGGCGTCGTACTCGAAGCCAGCCAATGTGTCGGTGAAACGGCTGTCGCGCGTGCTGTAGTTGACCCGGCCCACGGCGTACAGGGTACCGTTGCACGAGCCGCTGCCGCTGGACGGCTTGCCCCGGTAGACCGGCCACTGCCAGCCGAGTTCAACCTGTTCCGAGAATCCGCGCGCCAAGCGGTAGGTGGCGCTCAACGCATGGAACGGCGCCGGCAGGTATTGCACGCCGACGATCGAGCGCACTGCGCGGCTCAGCTCGGCGCTGTATTGCATCGCCACGTCGAAGCGCCA
>DATKJN010000106.1:0-2461 GCA_035543655.1 Burkholderiaceae bacterium
GCCTCGCGCGGCGTCGGCGCGAAGCGGCCGCCGAACTCTTTGGCCCACGCCTGTGCCTTGGCCGCCGTGCGGTTGAACACGCACACGTCGTGGCCGGCGCGCGCCAAGTGCCCTGCCATGGGATGGCCCATGACGCCCAGCCCCAAAAAGGCGGTCTTGCGCGGCGGCGTCGGTTCGTAGGTCTTGGTCATGGCGAGCCTCAAGGAAAAAAGGCCGCCAGTTTAAGCCGCGGCCCTTTGTCCATCGGGGCGTCGAGGCGGCCAAGCCGCCCACCCATTGGGACTCAAACGATCGTCAAGTGCTCGGTGCCGGCCGACAGGTCCTGGTTGCGTGCCCGCGAGCTGTTCAGCTTGATCTGCAGGCGCAGGTCGTTCACCGAGTCGGCATTGCGCAGCGCGTCTTCGTACGACACATGGCGGTGCTCGTAGAGATCGAACAGCGCCTGGTCGAAGGTCTGCATGCCGAGCTCGCGCGAGCGCTTCATCAGCTCCTTGATCTCGCCCACCTCGCCCTTGAAGATCATGTCGCCCACCAGCGGCGTGTTGAGCATGATCTCCACCGCTGCGATGCGACCCTTGCCCTCTTCGCGTGGCAGCAGGCGCTGCGACACGATCGACTTCAGGTTCAGCGACAGGTCCATCAGCAGCTGCGTGCGCCGCTCTTCGGGAAAGAAGTTGATGATGCGGTCGAGCGCCTGGTTGGCCGAGTTGGCGTGCAGCGTGGCCATGCACAGGTGACCGGTCTCGGCGAACGCGACCGCGTGTTCCATGGTCTCGCGATCGCGGATCTCACCCATCAGGATGACATCGGGCGCCTGGCGCAGCGTGTTTTTCAGCGCGTGTTCCCAGCCGTCGGTGTCGATGCCCACCTCACGCTGCGTGACGATGCAGTTCTTGTGCGGGTGCACAAACTCCACCGGGTCTTCGATCGTGATGATGTGGCCGTGCGAGTTCTCGTTGCGGTGGTCGACCATCGCTGCCAGCGATGTGCTCTTGCCCGAACCGGTGGCGCCCACCATGATGACCAGCCCGCGCTTGGTCATCGCAATGTCCTTCAGAATCTTGGGGAGTCCCAGCTGATCGACCGTCGGCAGCGCCTGCGGGATCACGCGGAACACCAAGCCGATGTGGCCCATCTGCACGAACGCGTTGCAGCGGAAGCGGCCGATGCCCTGCGGCGAGATGGCGAAGTTGCATTCCTTCGTCCTCTCGAACTCGGCGGCCTGCTTGTCGTTCATCACCGCACGTGCCAGCGCCATCGTGTGCTGACCGGTGAGCGGCTGCGGCGACACCTTGGTCACGCGGCCGTCGACCTTGATCGCGGGCGGGAAATCGGCGGTGAGGAAGAGGTCCGAGCCGTTGCGCGAGATCATCAGGCGCAGCAGGTCGTTGACGAATTTCGAGGCCTGGTCGCGTTCCATTTGTTGTTTCTCCCGGCACTCGGTGTCTCAAGAAGAGCTGGTCAGCAGCGCGCTCAGGCGCGCGCTGGCCTGGCGCAGGCGCAACGACAAGCGGCGCGCGAGCGCGGCGAGCAGCACCGCCGCCAGCCGTGGGTCGTCTTTCATCATGCGGTCCAGCGTGTGCGCTTCCAGCACACCCACCGCGCAAGGGGTCAGAGTGCGGCACGACGAGAAGCGTGTGCCGGCGTCGAGCAATGACATCTCGCCGAGCAGGTCGCCCACGCGAGCCTCACCGAGGCGCGCCCGGCCGCCCCAGGGCTGCACTCGGTCGACCGCAATCGTGCCTTCGAGCACGATCAGCAGGTAGTCGCCCTGCTCGTCCTGCGCGATCACCTCGCGATCGGGTGCCATGCTCACGAAGCTCAGATACTCGGTCAGGCGTTTCAGCTCGCCCTCGGTGAGGGCCACCGTGTGGCGGTCGTTGTTCCAGGCACGCGCAAACTTGGCGCCGCCTTCGGCCGGCTCGATCGCCTTGGCCTGCAGTTGGCTGGCACGCACGGCCCACGGCACCAACTGAGGTGTCTCCTCCTCGCGCTCGAGGAACATGGTGGAGAAGTAGCCGGAGTCCGGCGTCTCGGGGTTCTCGCGGCGTTGCCCAGCGATGCGATCGAGCAGTTTCTTCACGGCTTGTACGGCGATCAGCCGGGGAAGTTTTCGGGGGTTTTGGCCTTGGCGCGCGCCTCGGCCGGCGAGATCACGTTGCGGCGCACGAGGTCGGCCAGGTTCTGGTCGAGCGTCTGCATGCCCAGGCTCGAACCGGTCTGGATCGACGAGTACATCTGCGCGATCTTGTTTTCGCGAACCAGGTTCTTGATCGCCGAGGTCGCGATCATGATTTCATGCGCAGCGACCCGGCCGGAGCCGTCCTTCAGCTTGCACAGCGTCTGCGAGATCACGGCGACGAGCGATTCCGACAGCATCGCCCGCACCATCTCCTTCTCGGCCGCCGGGAAGACGTCGACGACGCGGTCGATCGTCTTCGCCGCGCTGCTGGTGTGCAGC
>DATKJN010000107.1:0-2402 GCA_035543655.1 Burkholderiaceae bacterium
GACTTCACGGCAGAAGGCGTAGAACGCCGTGATCGCCGCACGCTTGGGCGGCGGCAAGAACATGAACGCGTAGTAGAACGACGAGCCGCTTTGTGCCGCCTTGTCCTGGACGTATTGCTCCGGCGTCATGGCAGCCGTGCCAGCGAGAACCAATCGCTCGAATAGCGCACGCTGCGCCACACCAGCAGTGCCACGTCGCGCTTTTGCAGGCGGGGGCGATTGCACATCGAGGCGTAGTCCATGCGCGCAATTTTCTCAAGGATGCGCCATCCGCCATGCACCACCAGCCGGAGTTCCAAGCCGGCACGGCCCGGCACACGCAGCGGCAGTGGAGCGCCTTCGACCATCAGCGAGCCTGCCCACTGCACGAGGTCACGCACCAAGGTGCGTGCCGTCGGCGAATCGGGCAGCGGTGCGTTGTCGGCGATCACCACGCCGTGACGGCTCGCATCGGTCTGCGGCACGTAATTGCGCCCGCGTGGCAGGTCGATGCTGAGGTCTTGCCAGAAGTTGATCAGCTGCAACGCCGAGCACACGGCGTCGGCCTGGTGCAGCGACAGAGGATCGTCCAGTCCGTAGAGTTGCAGCAGCAGGCGCCCGATGGGATTGGCCGACCGGCTGCAATAGGCCAGTACGGCATCGCGGTCACGGTACGGCAGGTTGCGCACGTCTTGTTCGAAGGCGTCCAGCAGCGCGTGCAGCAGGGTGGGCGAGAGCCGGTGATCTCGCAGCGCGGCGGCAAGCGGTGCAAAGATGCCCTGCCAGTGCGGCGCGCGTGCTCCCGAGTCGGCCGGACTGGCCATGCTCGCCGTCAGCGCCCCTCGGTAGCGCGCCAATTCGGCCAGGCGCTGGTCGGGTCCGGCGTCACCCTCGTCGGCGATGTCATCGGCCGTGCGTGCAAAGGCGTAGATCGCCCGCACCGGTGCGCGCAGGCGGGGCGGACACAGCCACGACGCGACCGGAAAGTTTTCGTAATGACCCACGCCCACGGGGGCGCATTGTCCCGGTTGTGGCGATCCGGTTTGACACGGCCGGGGTGGGCTCATACATTACTGACCGGTCAGTCAGTAAGAATCATCCCAACACGACCCCCTCCGCCATGAATGCTGCCTTCCGACAGTTTCCCTTCGTCGTTGCTTGCGTCGCGGTCGTGCTGCTGGGGGCCTGCAGTGCCGCGCCGCCGCCCGAGGAGCCGGTGCGGGCCGTGCGCACCCTGACGCTGTCTGCCACCAGCGCCGGCGGCGAGCATGAGTACGCGGCGGACGTACGGGCACGCACCGAATCGCGCCTGGGCTTTCGCATCGGCGGCAAGCTGCTCGCGCGTTCGGCCAACTTGGGTGATGCGGTGCGAGCCGGGCAGGTGTTGGCGCAACTCGATCCGGGCGACCTCAAGTTGAGCCAAGAGGCTGCCCAGGCCGCATTGGGTGCAGCCAAGGCCAGCTACGAGTTCAGCGAGGCCGAATTCAAGCGATTCAAGGAGTTGAGGGAGCAGAACTTCATCAGCGGCTTGGAACTGGAGCGCCGCGAAACCGCATTGAGCGCAGCGCGGGCGCAGTACGAACAGGCTCGCGCCCAAGCCAACGTGCAGGGCAACCAGACCCGATATGCGACGCTGAGCGCCGACGCGTCGGGCGTGATCACCGGTGTTGACGCCGAGCCGGGTGCCGTTGTTGCCGCCGGCGCGTCGGTCGTTCGATTGGCTCACGATGGCCCGCGCGACGTGGTGTTCAACGTGCCTGAGGACCGCGTGGCCGAATTGCGCGCTTTGACCGGCAAGACAGGCGCGCTGAAAGTCCATGTCTGGAACGACGGGCAGGTGCCGATTGGCGCCACCGTGCGCGAAATCGCCGCCGCGGCCGACCCGGCGACCCGCACCTTCGTCGTGAAGGCCGACGTCGGCCGTGCCGACCTGCGCCTCGGGCAGACAGCCAGCGTCAAGGTCGAGATGCCGCGTGTGGCCGGTCTGATCAAGTTGCCGTTGACCGCCGTGTTCGAGGCCAAGGGCGAGCCCGCGGTGTGGGTCGTCGACAAGGCCAGCATGACGGTGAAGCAGCAGCGCGTGCGCGTGGCCGGCGCAGAGGGTAACGAGGTGGTGCTTGCGGGCGGCTTGAGCGCGGGCGAGACCGTGGTCGTGGCGGGCGTGCACGTGCTCACCGCGGGCCAGAAGGTCCGGCTCTATACCGAGCGCGCGACCACGGCCGTCAACGGCGCCGTCGCGTCTTCGCGCTGAAGCGGAAGCGCCGACCATGTCGAGCGTCATCGCCGCAACCGCGACGCCATCGTCGCGCTTCAACATCTCGCGCTGGGCGCTCGAGCACCCGGCGCTGACGCGCTACCTGCTGATCGTGCTGATGGCGCTCGGCTTCGCGTCGTACTTCCAGCTCGGTCAGGACGAAGACCCG
>DATKJN010000108.1:0-10321 GCA_035543655.1 Burkholderiaceae bacterium
GCGACAGCACGCGCTTGTTCTTCAGCGACTCGGGCACTTCGCCGTTGACGATCCGCTGCGCGAGGCCTTCGACGATCGCCGTCTTGCCGACGCCGGGCTCGCCGATCAGCACCGGATTGTTCTTCGAGCGGCGTTGCAACACCTGGATGGCGCGGCGGATCTCGTCGTCGCGGCCGATCACCGGGTCGAGCTTGCCCTGGCGCGCGCGCTCGGTGAGGTCGAGCGTGTACTTCTTCAGCGCCTCGCGTTGACCTTCGGCCTCGGCGGAGTCCACTTTCTGCCCGCCGCGCACGGCATCGATGGCAGCCTCCAGCGACTTGCGCGTCAGCCCGTGACCACGCACCACGCCGCCGAGATCGGTCTTGCTGTCGGCGAGCGCGAGCAGGAACATCTCGCTGGCAATGAACTGGTCGCCTCGCTTGGTGCCTTCCTTGTCGGCCGTCTGCAGCAGCGAAACCAGGTCGCGGCCCGGCTGCACGGGTTGCCCGCCCTGCACCTGCGGCAGCGCGTCCATCGCGGTCTCCATCGCCGTGCGCAGCGCACCGGTGTTGGCGCCCGCCCGGTCGAGCATCGCTTTCGGGCCATCGGGCTGGGTCAGCATGGCCGCCAGCAGGTGCGCCGGTTCGATATAGGGGTTGTCACGCGCCACGGCCAGGCTCTGGGCATCGGCCAGGGCCTGCTGGAACGCGGTGGTGAGCTTGTCCAAACGCATGGGCAATCCTTGTGTCTTGCCGGTGGACTTAGGGGCGGGACCGCTTGTTTCAACCCCGAGACGCGCCGTTCGCGCCTGGATTCAGCGAATTTGCCTGCCTAGATCGGGTCGCCCAGGCTGCGGTAGCGGCTGGCGTGGAACAGCAGCGGCGCCCCGGAGTGTGCGCTGTGGTGCAACACCTCGCCAATGACCAGCACATGGTCGCCATGGCGTTCCGAACGCGTGCGACGGCACTCGAACACGGCCAGCGCACCGGCCAGCACCGGTGCGCCGTGTGTCCCCAGGCTCCAGCGGCCGATCTCGAAGCGCTTGGCACCCACGCTGGCGGATGCGAAGCGGCGCGACAGTTCGACCTGCTGCTCGGTGAGCACGTTGATCGCGAAGTGTTCGGCGTGCTGGAACGCCGGCAGGCTCGGGCTCTCGCAACGAAGCGACCACTGCACCAGCGGCGGCTCGAGCGACAGCGCGCCGAAAGAATTGACGGTGAGGCCCACCGGCGCGCCGTTGGCATCGGTGCAGGTGGCCACGGTGACACCAGTCGCAAAACGGCCGAGCGCCGAACGCAAGGGCGCCGAATCGGCGCCGCCTTCGAACGGACCGCGCGTCATGCGGCGACCACCGCGCGCGCCAGTGCCACGCCGAGCGCCGCGCAAGCCAAGGCGCCCACCATGTGCGCCAGCGCGTGCGCCGTGGCCAGTTGCCACTGGCCACGCGCGATCAACGCCAGCGATTCGGCCGAAAACGCCGAGAACGTCGTGAAGCCGCCGAGCATGCCGGTCAGCACGAACAGGTGCAGCGTGCCGTACGGCTTGTCCTGCAGCCATACCAACGCGATGCCGACCAGCAAGCCGCCCAGCAAGTTGACGAACAAGGTGCCGAGCGGAAAGCCCTGCCAGCGATGATTGAGCACGACAGCGGCGCCCCAGCGGCACAACGCGCCGATGGCGGCGCCCCCGGCCACGGCCGCCCCCGACACCCAGAGGCCGGGTTGAGTCACCCGGCGTTGTCCATCTTCAGGCCCCAGCGCGCCAGCGCAGCATCGTCGGCCTGGCGCGCATCGACCCAACGGGCGCCGTCGGGTGTGCTTTCCTTCTTCCAGAACGGCGCCTGCGTCTTCAGGTAGTCCATCAAGAACTCACAGGCCTGGAAGGCATCGTGGCGGTGCGCCGAGGTGACGGCCACCAGCACGATCTGCTCGCGCGGCCGCAACGCGCCGACGCGATGGATCACACGCACCCCGCGCACGTCGAAGCGCCGGCACGCCTCGGTGATCATCGATTCGATCGCACGCTCGGTCATGCCGGGGTAGTGCTCGAGTTCCATCGCCGACACGCTGGCGCCGTCGCTGCGGTCACGCACCGTGCCGACGAAGACCGCCACCGCACCGACCTGCGCATCACCCTCGCGCAATGCCGCGATCTCGGCGCTGAGGTCGAAGTCGGCCTGTTGGATCGTGACCGCGCTGCGCACCATGGCTCGGATTGTCGGTCAGCCGCCGGTCACCGGCGGGAAGAAGGCGACCTCGGCACCATCGTGCAGGGGTGCGCTGTCGTCGGCGATGGTCTGGTTCAACGCCGAACGCACGGCGCGCCCGCGCGCCAGGCAGCGCGCATGGTCGCCGCCCCGTGCGATCAATCGGTCGCGCAGCGCACCGAGCGTGGTGCCCGAATCGACCTCGACCGTCTCCTGCGTCCCCAAGGCCTCGCGAAGCGAAGCAAAGTAGCGCACCTGCACCTTCATTGCAGCAGCATCCCCAGCGGCAGGAACTGCACCGTGTCACCCGCTTTGATCGCGCGGCCTCCTGGGTTGTCGATCAATCCATCGGCCCACACCATCGAGGTCAGCACGCCCGAGCCCTGGTTCGGATAGATCTCCAGGCGCCCGTCGGCCGCGATGCGCGCCCGCAGGAACTCACGGCGCGCGTTGGGCTTGGGCCAGTCGAAGCCGGCTGTCATCGCCACCGGCTTGGCTCCGCCCGGCGGCGAGCCGGTCAACACGCGCAGCACCGGCATCACCGCCACGAGAAACGTGACCGTGCTGGACACCGGATTGCCAGGCAATCCCATGTAGAGCGCCTCGCCCCCATCGCTGCGCCGAACGCCGCCGAACGCGAGCGGCTTGCCCGGCTTCATCGCGATCGACCACAGGTCCAGTCGACCTTCGGCCTGCAGCGCGGGCTTGAGGTGGTCTTCTTCGCCCACCGAAACGCCGCCGCACGTGACCACGAGGTCGGCCTGCGCGGCGGCACGGCGCAGCGCCTCGCGCGTGGCATCGAGCCTGTCGGGCACGATGCCCAGATCGATCGTTTCGCACCCTGCGGCCTGCAGCAACCCGCGCAGCGTGAATCGATTGGAGTTGTAGATCGCCCCTGGCTTCAGCGCTTCGCCGGGCATCGCGAGCTCGTCACCGGTGGAGAACAGCGCCACGCGCGGCCTGCGTCGCACGCGCAGTTGTCCCGCGCCGACGGAGGCGGCCATACCCATTGCCTGCGGCGTCAGGCGCAGCCCGCTGGTCAACACCACCGCGCCCTGCTGCACGTCTTCGCCGCGGCGGCGAATGGCCTGACCGGCACTCGGCATCGCCTGCACCCTCACACGGCCCAACTCGCCATCGCGCTCCGACGGCATGGCCTCGCACAGCTCCTGCATCACCACCGCGTCGGCGCCGATCGGGATCTGCGCGCCCGTGAAGATGCGCGCCGCAGTGCCTGGTTGCAGCGGCTTGCCGATCTGCCCTGCCGGCACACGCTGCACCACCGCCAGCACGGTGCCGGCAGCAGGCACGTCGGCCACGCGCAGCGCATAGCCGTCCATCTCGCTGTTGTCCTCGGGTGGCACGTTGAGGTTGGAGCGCACACTTTCGGCCAGCACGCGGTTCAAGGCGTCGAAGGTCGACACCGTTTCGGTCTCTGCGATGACATGCCCCCTGGCGCCCTCGATCAATCGGGCCACCGCCTCGTCCAGACTCAGCAACGGCGAACGATCGGAACGCGGGGTGGGGGAATTCATGGTGTGCAGCCCTCGTGGCACCGAGGATTGTGCCAAGTCCCGACGCGCCGGGCGTTCGGTTGGGCTTGCGTGCCCGTCAGGCCTGCGTGTCGCGCGACGCGATCAGCGCCTTGACGCGTGACGTCTCGGCGGGCAGCACGTCGCAGCGGCGCGGCAAGGCCTCGAGTCCGGACAGAGCGGCCGGCCGCGGCGGCGGTTCGCCGATGGCTTCGACGATGGTCTCGCTGAACTTCACCGGCAGCGCGGTCTCCAGCACGACGACGGTCTCGTCCGCTCGACGCAACTCGCGCGCCACCTTCAAGCCGTCGGCGGTGTGCGGATCGATCAGGTCGCGGTGCTGGCGCCAGGTCTGTGCGATCGTTTGCAGGCGATCGGCATGGGTGCTGCGTCCGGACACGAAGCCGAACGACCGGCAGCGCGCATGCGAGGCGGCGTCGAGTGCGAAGCCGCCGTCGCGGACCACCCGCGTGCCGAAAAGCTCGCGAGTGGCGCGCGTGTCGCGCTGCAGCAGGTCGCACACGAAGCGCTCGAAATTCGATGCCTTGCTGATGTCCATCGACGGGCTCGAGGTCTCGTGCGTTTCGGCGGCGGCGCGCACGCGGTAGCGGCCGCTCTTGAAGAATTCGTCGAGCACGTCGTTCTCGTTGGTGGCCACGATCAGCCGCTCGATGGGCAGGCCCATCATGCGTGCCACGTGGCCCGCGCACACGTTGCCGAAGTTGCCCGACGGCACCGCGAAGCTCACACGCTGCTCGACGGGCGCCGCCGTCGGGCCGAGGTTGGGGACACGTGAAGTGGCCTGGAAGTAGCCCGCGAAGTAGTACACCACCTGGGCCACCAGGCGCGCCCAGTTGATCGAGTTGACGCTGCCGATGCGGTGCTTGCGCTTGAACGCGAGATCGCCTGCCACGGCCTTGACGATGTCCTGGCATTCGTCGAACACGCCTTCGATCGCGATGTTGTGGATGTTCGGGTCCTGCAGGCTGAACATTTGCGCCTGCTGAAACGGGCTCATGCGGCCGTGCGGCGACAACATGAAGACCTGCACGCCCCGTTTGCCGCGCATCGCGTACTCGGCAGCACCGCCGGTGTCGCCCGAGGTTGCGCCCAGGATGTTCAGGTGCTCGCCGCGGCGCGCCAGTTCGTACTCGAACAGCGCGCCCAGCAGTTGCATCGCCATGTCCTTGAAGGCCAGCGTCGGCCCGTTGGACAGCGCCTGGATGAACACGCCCGGCTCCAACCGGCGCAACGGCACGATGGCGTCGGTGCCGAAGTTCTCCCGCGTGTAGGTGCGCCGGCACAGGCCGCGCAGGTCGTCGGCCGGAATGTCGTCGATGTACAGCGACAGGATCTCGAACGCCAGGTCGGCATACGGCAGCGTGCGCCAGCGCTGGAGCGTGGCGGCGTCAACCTGCGGGTAGCGCTCGGGCAGGTACAGCCCGCCGTCGGGCGCCAGGCCTTCGAGCAGGATCTCGCAGAAGCGCCGCGGCGTGGCATCGCCGCGCGTGCTTAGGTAACGCATCAGTTCAACTCTTCCTTGCGGATGCGCACGATCGGCGCCAGCACGGTGGGCAGCGCCTGCATCGTGGCCATCGCCTGGTTCATGCGGCCTTCGCGCGTGTCGTGCGTGAGGATGATCAGGTCGGTCTGCCGTTCGCCTTCGGCCGACTCGCGCTGCAGCACCGCGTCGATGGAGATGTCGTGTTCGGCCAGGATGGTGGTGATGCGCGACAACACACCGGTTTGATCCGCCACGCGCAAGCGCAGGTAATACGCGGTGACCACGTCGTTCATGGCCAGGATCGGCGTGTCGGACAGTGCATCGGGCTGGAACGCCAGGTGCGGCACGCGGTGGTCAGGGTCGGCGGTGTGCAGCCGCGTGATGTCCACCAGATCGGCCACCACCGCCGACGCCGTGGGCTCGGAGCCGGCGCCTTTGCCGTAGTACAGCGTGGTGCCGACCGCATCGCCCTGCACCACCACCGCGTTCATCGCGCCTTCGACGTTGGCGATCAGGCGCTTGGCCGGCACCAGCGTGGGGTGCACGCGCAACTCGATCCCTTGCGGGTTGCGGCGTGCCATCGCGATCAGCTTGATGCGATAGCCGAGTTGCTCGGCATAGCGGATGTCCGTGGCCTGCAGCGCCGTGATGCCTTCGACGTGCGCCTTGCCGAACTGCATCGGCACGCCGAACGCGATGGCGCACATGATGGTGGCCTTGTGCGCGGCGTCGACGCCCTCGATGTCGAAGGTGGGATCGGACTCGGCATAACCCAGGCGCTGCGCCTCCTTCAGCACGGTGCCGAAGTCGAGGCCCTTGTCGCGCATTTCGCTCAAGATGAAGTTGGTGGTGCCGTTGACGATGCCGGCCACCCACTCGATGCGGTTGGCCGTGAGACCCTCGCGCAGTGCCTTGATGATCGGGATGCCTCCGGCCACCGCGGCCTCGAAGCCGATCATCACGCCCTTTTTATGCGCAGCAGCGAAGATCTCGTTGCCGTGCACGGCGAGCAAGGCCTTGTTGGCGGTGACCACGTGCTTGCCGGCCGCAATGGCGTCGAGCACCAGCGTCTTGGCCACACCCGTGCCGCCGATCAGTTCGACCACGATGTCGATCGTGGGGTCAGCAATCACGCGCCTGGCGTCGTCGACCACGGTCGCGGCGTCGCCGACGATGCTGCGGGCGCGCGCCACGTCGAGATCGGCGACGCTGGCGATGCGAATGCCGCGGCCGGCGCGACGTTGGATCTCTTCCTGATTGCGCTGCAGGACCTTGAAGGTGCCGCTCCCCACCGTGCCGATGCCCAGCAGGCCGACTTGCATGGGTTTCATGTGCTGTGTCGCTTTCGGTAGTGGTCTAGAAACCGCGAGATCCTGCCGATGGCCTCTGTGAGGTCGTCGGGATTGGGCAGGAACACCAGACGGAAGTGGTCGGGCCGCGGCCAGTTGAAACCGGTGCCTTGCACGATCAGCACCTTCTCCTCGGCGAGCAACTCGTAGGCGAACTGCTGATCGTTGTCGATCGGATAGAGCTTGGGGTCGAGGCGGGGAAACATGTAGAGCGCCGCTTTCGGCTTGACCACCGACACACCGGGGATGGCGGTCAGCAACTCGTGCGCGAGGTCGCGCTGCTTGGTCAGCCGTCCGTGCGGCGCCACCAGGTCCTTGATGCTCTGATAGCCGCCGAGCGCGGTCTGGATCGCGAGCTGACCCGGCGTGTTGGCGCACAGGCGCATGGAGGCCAGCATGGTCAGGCCTTCGATGTAGTCCTTGGCATCACGCTTGTCGCCCGACACCACCATCCAGCCGGCGCGGTAGCCGCAGGCGCGGTAGTTCTTCGACAGGCCGTTGAAGGTGACGAACAACACGTCGTCGGCCAGCGAGGCGATGCTGGTGTGGGTGGCGCCGTCGTACAAGGTCTTGTCGTAGATCTCGTCGGCGAACACGATCAGACCGTGGGTGCGCGCGATCTGGACGATGTCGCGCAACAGGTCGTCCGGATACAGCGCGCCGGTCGGGTTGTTCGGGTTGATCACCACAATGCCGCGCGTGCGCGGCGTGATCTTCTTGCGAAGATCCGCCAGGTCAGGCAGCCAGCCCGACTGCTCGTCGCACAGGTAATGCACCGGCTTGCCGCCCGACAGCGAGACCGCGGCGGTCCACAGCGGGTAGTCGGGCGCGGGTACCAGGATCTCGTCGCCCGAATCGAGCAGCGCATTCAAGCTGAACGCAATCAGCTCGGACGCGCCATTGCCGAGGTAGACGTCGTCGACGCCAACGCCGGCGATGTGTTTTTCCTGCGTGTAGTGCACCACCGCCTTGCGCGGCGCAAACAGGCCCTTGCTGTCGGTGTAGCCCGCGCTGGCCGGCAGGTTGCGGATCATGTCCTGCACGATCTCGTCGGGCGGGTCGAAGCCGAACACGGCCAGGTTGCCGATGTTCAGCTGGATGATCTTGTGGCCCTCCTCCTGCATCTGGCGGGCCTTTTCCAGCACCGGGCCGCGGATGTCGTAGCCCACATCGGCGAGCTTGCTGGACTTGGCAATCGGCTTCACCGGATGGCTCCTTTGGCTCCGCGAGGCAGTCGCCAACGGTGATGCTGCGCTGCGCAAACTACAATTTAACCATAGCGATCTCGCTCGATCGCCCACCCGCAGCGTTCGTCTCGCAGCGCTGCGCACGATCGGACACGCAGCGTGAAATTCCAGCCGGATTCCCTCGACGGTGTGAACACCATCGCCCGCCATGACGGTGGGTCGGTTTGGATCGGCAACCAGTCATACAGCGGCAGCGTGGTCGTGCCCTGGAGCGGCCCGGTTCGGGCCTGGGCTCCGGCAGATTTCAACGCGCTGACGCAGGCACATTTCGATGAAATCCTGCAGCTGCAGCCCGAGCTCGTGATATTCGGCAGCGGGGCGAGGCTGCGCTTCCCAGCGCCTGCGCTGCTGCGTGAATTGATCGCCCGGCGCATCGGCGTCGAGTCCATGGACAGCGCTGCGGCCTGCCGCACCTACAACGTGCTGGTGAGCGAAGGCCGCACGGTGGTGGCTGCGTTGCTGTTGGGCGCGAATTGAGGTCCAGCCGCGAGGCTGTGCAGCCAGCGCCCCCTGCCGTCGGGGGACCGACGGCGAAACTTTATAATCGCCGGCTGTGCCCGTTGGGTACCTCGACAATCACAACGCCCGTCATGACGCCTGTCCTGAACAAACCTTTGCCCGAGTTCGAAGCCGTCGCGACCAGCGGGGTGAAGTTCACGCCGCAGGCCTTCCTCGGCAAGGTGGTGGTGCTGTACTTCTACCCCAAGGACCACACGCCCGGTTGCACCACCGAGGCGATGCAGTTCCGCGACCGCCACAAGGACTTCGTCAAGGCCGGTGCCGTGCTGTTCGGCGTGTCGCGCGACAACATGGCCTCGCACGAGAAGTTCCGCCAGAACCTGGAACTGCCCTTCGACCTGATCGCCGACACCGAAGAAAAGCTCTGCCACATGTTCGGCGTGGTCAAGAACAAGATCATGTACGGCAAGAAGGTCAAAGGCATCGAGCGCAGCACCTTCCTGATCGACGCCAAAGGCGTGCTGCGTTCAGAGTGGCGCGGCATCAAGGTGGCGGGCCACGTCGACGAGGTGCTCAAGGCCGTGAAGGAGTTGAAGAAAGCGGGCTGAAACCCGCTTTTGCGCGTGGGGCATAATGGCCCGCATGACAGTGAGTCGCGAACAGCGTTTCACCCGTTGAGAGAAAGCCGCACAGTCGACTGTGCGGCTTTTTTGTTTTGGACTTCCGCCGTACCCCTGTATGCCACTGCCCAAGCCGCCCGCCTCCAAAGCCACCCTGCTGTCCGCCACCGACTACGAAACCCAGGCCGCTGCCCGCACCGCCAAGCGCTTGCTGCAGCCCAGTGCCGACCCCAGCAAAGAACTGGCGTTGAAACCCGCCGAGGCGCCGGTGTCGGCGCCCCGCCAGGAGATTCGACCTGCCCTGCGAACCCCGGTGGCGCCGGTCGTCGTGGCCAAGCCCCGCACCATGCCCGCCGGCCCGGCACGGCTGTTCGTGCTGGACACCAATGTGCTGATGCACGACCCGCTGTGCCTGTTCCGCTTCGAAGAACACGACATCTTCCTGCCGATGATCACGCTGGAAGAGCTCGACAGCCACAAGCGCGGCATGAGCGAGGTGGCGCGCAACGCGCGCCAGGCCAGCCGCGAGCTCGATGCGCTGGCCTCGGGTGCCGAACTGAACCCCAAGGACGGCATCCCGCTGGACAAGACCGGCAAGCGCGAGGCACAGGGCCGGCTGTTCTTCCAGACCACGCTGTTCGAGGTCAAGCTGCCCGAGGGTCTGCCCCAGGGCAAGGCCGACAACCAGATCCTCGGCGTCGTCAAGTCGCTGCGGGAGCAACACCCCAGCCGCGACATCGTGCTGGTGTCGAAAGACATCAACATGCGCGTCAAGGCACGCGCACTCGGCCTGCCGGCCGAGGATTACCAGAACGACAAGACGCTCGACGACGGCGACTTGCTCTACACCGGCCTGCTGCCGCTGCCGGCCGACTTCTGGGAGCGCCATGGCAAGACCATGGAGAGCTGGAGCCAGGGCGGGCACACGTTCTACCGCATCGCCGGGCCGCTGGTGCCGGCGCTGATGATCAACCAGTTCGTCTTCCTCGAATCGCCCGGCGCCGCGCCGCTGTATGCGCGCGTCACCGAGATCACCGGCAAGACCGCGGTGCTGAAGACGCTGAAGGACTACACCCACGCGAAGAACGCCGTCTGGGGCGTCACAGCGCGCAACCGCGAACAGAACTTCGCACTCAACCTGCTGATGGACCCGGAGGTCGACTTCATCACGCTGACCGGCACCGCCGGCACCGGCAAGACGCTGATGACGCTGGCCTCAGGCCTGAGCCAAGTGCTCGACGACCGCCGCTACAGCGAGATCATCGTCACGCGGGTCACCGTGCCGCTGGGCGAGGACATCGGCTTTCTACCCGGCACCGAGGAAGAGAAGATGGGCCCGTGGATGGGCGCACTCGACGACAACCTCGAAGTGCTGGCCCGCGGCGACGGCAGCGCCGGCGAATGGGGCCGCGCCGCCACGCAGGA
>DATKJN010000109.1:0-6799 GCA_035543655.1 Burkholderiaceae bacterium
ACCATTCCCGCGATGATCCGCGTCGGCTATCGGCGTGAGTTCGCCGGGGCGGTGGAGGCGGCAGCGTCCACCGGCGGACAGATCACGCCGCCGGTGCTCGGCGCGGCGGCCTTCCTGATGATCGAGTTCCTCGCCGTGCCGTACCAGACCATCATCGCCGCCGCGGTGGTGCCGGCGTTCATGCATTTCTTCGGCGTGTTCATGCAGGTGCACTTCGAGGCCAAGCGCTACGGCCTGCGCGGTCTCACCGACGAAGAGATGCCCAGGCTGCGCGAGTCGCTGCGCCTGCGCTGGCCGACGTTGATTCCGTTGGTGCTGCTGATCGGCATCCTGGTCAGCGGCCGCACGCCGTACCTGGCCGCGTTCACCGGCATCACGTCGAGCGCCATCGTCGGGCTCACCACCGGCGCCGGCCGTGCGGCTGCGCGCAACTGGGGCCTGCTCGCCGCGCTGCACGCGGTGTTGCTGGTGATCACGTTCGGCGGCATCGAGAGCGAAGCTCTGCGCATCGGCATCTTCGCCGCTGCCGCCGTGGCCACGCCTTTCGCGCTGCGCGCGTTCAACATCCAGGGTCGCATCGGCTTGGGCACGCTGGTCGAGGCGTTTGAAACTGGCGCCAAATACGCGCTCGCAGTCGGCGCGGCCGCGGCCACGGTGGGCATCGTGATCGGCGTGGTCACGCTGACCGGCGTGGGCTTCAAGCTGTCGACCATCATCACCGGCGCAGCCCAGGGCGTGGCGGTAAACGTGGTGGATCTGCTGCCCGGGGGTTGGCTCGACCCGAAGACGTTGACGCTGTTCGCCGCGCTGCTGATGACCGGCCTGGTGTGCATCCTGCTTGGCTGCGGCATCCCGACCACGGCCAACTACATCATCATGGTGACGGTGGCGGCGCCAACGCTCGTGCTGCTCGGTGTCGAGCCGCTGGTGGCGCACTTCTTCGTTTTTTATTACGGCGTGCTGGCCGACATCACGCCGCCGGTGGCGCTCGCCGCGTATGCCGCGGCTGGCATGGCCGGCAGCGATCCGTTCAAGACAGGCAACATGGCATTTCGCCTCGGGCTGGCGAAGGCGTTGGTGCCGTTTGTCTTTGTGTTCTCGCCGTCGTTGCTGCTGGTGGCCAAGGGCTTCACCTTCCACGACTTCGTGATCACGTTTGTCGGCTGCGTGCTTGGCATCACGATGCTGGCGTCGGCGTTGTCGAAGTATCTGTTGTCGGAACTGAAGCGTTGGGAGCAGTTGCTGCTGATGGCTGGCGCATTGCTGCTGGTGGCGCCGGGCGTCGTGAGTGGCCTGATCGGGATCGCGGTCGCGGCACCGGTGTTGTTGCGCCAATGGGCGCGCCGAGGCCGGTCAGCGCAGCCGGTCCAGGCCTAGGCCTTCGATGTCGACGGCCGCCGCGCGGCCAGCCATCGCGTCGGCCAGCACGCGGGCGGAGCCGCACGCCAGCGCCCAGCCGCTGGAGCCGTGGCCGAGGTTGACCCAGATGCCGGGCAAGCCGCTGGGGCCGATGACCGGTGGGCCGTCGGGCAGCATCGGGCGCGCGCCTTTCCAGCTCTGCGCCTTGGACTGCACCGCGCAGCCCGGGAACCAATCGTCGAGCACCTTGTACAGCGTGGCCAGGGCTTGTTCGTTGTGCGCTTGCAGGGTGCCGCCAAGCTCGGCGCTGCCGGCCACGCGCACGCGTTTGCCCAGGCGGCTGATCGCGACCTTGTAGCGTTCGTCGATCAGCGTTGAACGCGGTCCGACGTCGCCGTGCTCGGTGAGCTCGCGCATCGGTGCGGTGACCGAATAGCCGTACACCGGCGCCATCGGCAGCTTGAGCTTCAGCGGCTTGAGCAGCCGCATCGATTCGATCGCCGCACACACCACCACCGCGTCGAACGACTCGCTGCCTTCCGATTCCGGCAGGGTCGTCGGCAGATCGGCGCCAACCAGTGAGTTGTCGAAGCGCGCCAGCGGCCGATGCCTCACCACCGGCTGTGCGCCGGCCTCGATGCGCTCGACCTCGCGGTGGAAGCGGAACAACGCGCCGTGCTGCTGGGCGTATTGCTTGATCAGGTGCGCAAACTGGCGACAGTTGCCGACCTCTTCATTGGGCAAGTGCAGCGCCGCGTGTAGCGGCGTCTCGATGTGCAACCCGGGCTCGATCTCGCGCGCCCGCGCCGCGTCGATCACATGGCAGTTGACGCCGAGCTCGGCGAGCAGCTTCACGCCCGGGCGCGCCAGCGTCAGGTCGCGCGGCGTGCGCAGCAGCACCATCAGCCCCTGGGCCTGTTCGTAGTCGAGCTGCAGCTGCGCGGTCAGCGCGTGCATGCGCTCCAGGCTGTAGCGCGCAAGCCGGACCATGCGGCTGCGGTTGGCCTGGTAAACGCTGGGACGGCAGGCGCGCCACCAGCGCCACACCCAGCGCAGCAGCGCGGGCGAAAACGGTCGAGCCAGGTGGACGGCCGCGTGGCTGCCGAACAGCTGCTTGATCACCTTGCCCGGCATGCCCGGGGCGGCCCACGGCGTGACATAGCCTGGCGCCACCACGCCGGCATTGGCGAAGCTGGTTTCGGCGGCCACGCTCGCCTGGCGCTCGAAGACGGTGACCTCGTGTCCATCGCACGCGAGTTCGTAGGCGGTGGTGACGCCCACGATGCCGGCGCCGATGACAGCGACGCGCATCAGTGGGCGCGCGCCGGACGCAGCGCCGCTTCGATGGCCAGGCCGATGTTCAGCACGAGGTTGTCGGCCAGCGCGCCGCTCCATACCATCAGGCCCACCGGGAACTCGTCCGCACGGTGGCAGGGCAGCGACAGTGCACAGCCATCGAGCAGGTTGACCATCGACGGGTTGCGCAGGAGCGCACCGTTGGCCGCGAAGAACGCATCGTCGCTGGCCAACAGCGGCGCGATCTCGGGCGCGACGATCGGCACCGTGGGCGACAGCATCGCGTCGATGCCGCGCATGGCCTCGTCCATGCGAGCGATCCAGTGCGCTCGCGCCTGCAGCAGGTCGACATAATCGGCCGCGCCCATCGTCTCACCGCGACGGATGCGCATCGCCACGCGCGGGTCGTAGCCGGCGCTGCGCTGGGCGAGGCGCTTGCGGTGCCAGGCCCAGCTCTCGGCGGCGGCGAATCCGCCGGTGGCGTTGATCGTCGCCGCTTCGGCGAGTTCGGGCAGCACGATGTCTTCGATGCGGGCCCCTTGCGCGCGCAGCGCCTGCAATGCCCGCTCGAACGCAGCAGCTACCGTGGCGTCGAGCCCGTCGAGCAACAGCGTGCGCGGCACGGCCAACCGCCAGCCGGCGAGCGGGCGCTTGTCTGGCGCCACATGGCGCTGCGCCAGGATTTCGTGCATCAGCACCGCGTCGGTCACGTCGCGCGTGATCGCGCACACGGTGTCGAGCGTGGTCGACAGCGGCACGGTGCCTTCCAGCGGCGTGAGGCGCTGGGTGTTCTTGAAGCCGACCAAGCCTTGCAACGCGGCCGGGATGCGGATCGATCCGCCGGTGTCCGAGCCCAGCGCCGCCAGCGCCGCGCCGCTGGCCACCGATACGGCGCCACCGGAGGTCGACCCGCCCGGTGCTCGCAGCTTGCCATCGAGCGCGTGGGTGATCGGGTTCGCCGGCGTGCCGAAGTGCGGGTTGATGCCGACGCCCGAGAACGCGAACTCGCTCATGTTGGTGTGGCCCACCAGCACGCCGCCGGCCTGGCGCACGCGGGCCACGGCTGGGCTGTCGGCAGCGCAGATGGGCGCGTCGTGCATCGTCGAGGAGGCGGCGGTGGTCGGAAATCCGGCCACGTCGTACAGATCCTTCACCGAGATCGGGGCGCCCGCCAAAGCACCGATGGCCGCGCCGGCGCGGTGCATCGCCTGCAGCGCCGCGGCGCTGGCGCGGGCCGATGTGTCGAACATGCGGATGAACGCCTTGGTGCAGGCTTCGGACGCCGCCACTTCGAGAGCCTGGCGTGTCGAGGTCTCGATGGCGCTGCCGGAGCGCACGGCGTCACGGTGGGTGGCCAGGGTGGAGCCGGGCGCGGCTGCTACAATGCTCGGCTTCAACTGAATGTCCTCACAGCTGGCGCTGGCGATTCATGGAATCGTGATGGCCACGGTGCGGGAACCGCAGTTGAACAATCCCGAACCGGCCCACAAAAGGTGTCGTTGCGCGGCGCAACCCTTCAGCCGCCCGACGATTCGCGCCGGATTCTAGACCCAACCTTTGGAGCTCGAATGCCCACGACGATGCGCGAAATGCTGGAAGCCGGCGTCCATTTCGGACACCAGACCCGCTTCTGGAACCCCAAGATGGCCCCGTACATCTACGGCCATCGCAACAAGATCCACATCATCAACCTCGAGAAGACGCTGCCGGCGTTCGAGGATGCGATGAAGTTCATCCGTCAGCTCGCAGGCAGGCGCGGCACCATCCTGATGGTGGGCACCAAGCGTCAGGCGCGCGAGGTGATCGCGCAGGAAGCGCAGCGCGCCGGCATGCCCTACGTCGACCAGCGCTGGCTCGGCGGCATGATGACCAACTTCAAGACCGTGAAGACGTCGCTGAAGAAGCTCAAGGAAATGCAGGCGCAGAAGGAAGCCGGCCTGGAGCAGATGAGCAAGAAGGAAGGCCTGATGTTCGATCGCGAGATCGGCAAGCTCGAGAAGGACATCGGCGGCATCCAGGACATGGCGGCGCTGCCCGATGCGATGTTCGTCATCGACGTCGGCTACCACAAGATCGCCGTCGCCGAAGCCAAGAAGCTCGGCATTCCGCTGATCGGCGTGGTCGACACCAACCACTCGCCGGAAGACATCGACTACGTGATTCCCGGCAACGACGATTCCGCCAAGGCGGTGGCGCTGTACGCGCGCGCGGTGGCCGATGCGGTGCTCGAAGGCAAGGCGCAGGCAGTGACCGAGGTCGTGCAAGCGGCCGGCGGAAGCGACGAGTTCGTCGAGGTGAACGAAGGGGCTTGAGCAGCCTTCGGCCGCCCAGGTCCTCTGGGGCCGAGCGCACAGCGCCCGAGCCCCCTCCGGGATGGGGCTCCCGCATGATCCACGACGCGGCCTGCGGCCGCTGAAGTCACGAGTTGCAGCGGGCCGACGGCCCGCATCAGTTGGAGTTCATATGCCCGCAATCACTGCAAGCATGGTGGCCGAACTGCGCGCCAAGACCGACGCGCCGATGATGGAGTGCAAGAAGGCACTCACCGAGGCCGAAGGCGACATGACCCGCGCCGAGGAGATCCTGCGCGTCAAGCTGGGCAACAAGGCCGGCAAGGCATCGTCGCGCATCACCGCCGAGGGCGTGGTGGCCGCATCGGTGCAAGGCGGCACGGGTGCCCTGGTCGAAATCAACTGCGAGACCGACTTCGTGTCGAAGAACGACTCGTTCCTCGCCTTCGCCAACGCCTGCGCGAAGCTGGTGGCGCAGAAGGACCCGGTGGACGTGGCGGGCCTGTCGGCGCTGCCGATGTCGCAAGACGGCTTCGGACCGACGGTGGAAGACGTGCGCAAGGGCCTGATCGGCAAGATCGGCGAAAACATGTCGATCCGGCGTTTCAAGCGCTATGCGGGCGGCGGCAGTCTGGCGCTCTATCTGCACGGCACGCGCATTGGCGTGCTGGTGGAGTACGACGGCAGCGACGTGGCAGCCAAGGACACGGCGATGCACATCGCCGCCATGAAGCCGGTGGCGCTGTCGCAGGCCGACGTGCCGGCCGACTTGGTGGACAAGGAGCGCCGCATCGCCACTGAGAAGGCTGCCGAGTCGGGCAAGCCGGCCGAGATCGCGGCCAAGATGGTCGAAGGCTCGGTGCAGAAGTACCTCAAGGAGGTGTCGCTCGGCAACCAGGCTTTCGTCAAGGATCCGACCGGCAAGCAGACCGTCGATCAGATGCTCAAGGCCGCCAATACCAAGGTGAAGGCGTTCACGTTGTACGTGGTGGGCGAGGGCATCGAGAAGCGCGCCGAAGACTTTGCAGCCGAAGTGGCGGCGCAGGTGGCCGCGGCCAAGGGCCAGTGAGCGCTGCGCCGGCGCCGGCGAGCGCCCGCTAAACTGCGCGCTTGACACCAAGGTTGCCTGGGAGAATCGCCGGATGCCGGCCTACAAGCGAATCCTGCTGAAGTTGTCCGGCGAAGCGCTGATGGGGGACGATGCCTACGGCATCAACCGCGCCACCATCGTGCGCATGGTGCGCGAACTGAAAGAGATCACCGAGCTCGGCGTCGAGTTGGCGATCGTGATCGGCGGCGGCAACATCTTTCGTGGCGTGGCGGGGGGCTCGGTGGGCATGGACCGCGCCACGGCCGACTACATGGGCATGCTGGCCACGGTGATGAACTCGCTGGCGCTTGCCGACTCGATGCGACAAGCCGGATTGACCGCGCGCGTGATGTCGGCCATCGCGATCGAGCAAGTGGTCGAGCCCTACGTGCGGCCGAAGGCGCTGCAGTACCTCGAAGAGGGCAAGGTCGTGGTGTTCGCGGCCGGTACCGGCAACCCGTTCTTCACCACCGACACGGCGGCCGCCTTGCGCGGCGCCGAGATCGGCGCCGAGGTGGTCCTCAAGGCGACCAAGGTCGATGGCGTGTACAGCGCCGATCCCAACACGGACAAATCGGCGACGCGTTATGCCTCGATCAGCTTCGATGACGCGATCGCGCGCAACCTGCAGGTGATGGACGCCACCGCGTTCGCGCTGTGCCGCGACCAGAAGCTCCCGATCAAGGTGTTTTCGATCATCAAGCCCGGCGCGCTGAAGCGCGTGGTGCAGGGCGAAGACGAAGGCACGCTGGTGCACGTGTAG
>DATKJN010000110.1:0-3444 GCA_035543655.1 Burkholderiaceae bacterium
GGCACCCAACCCGTACATCACGCCGGAGCTGTGCTTCCAGTTCCACTACTTCGCGCTGCGCAAGATGCACTTCGTGATGCGCAGCATTGCGCTGGTGTGCTTCCCCGGCGGATTCGGCACGCTCGACGAGCTGTTCGAGACCATGACCTTGGTGCAGACCGGCAAGAGCCGCCCGCGCCCGATCTTGCTGTTCGGCCGCGCATTCTGGGAAAAGCTGATCAACTTCGAGCACCTGGTCGAGCAGGGAATGATCGGTGCGGCCGACCTCGGCTTGTTCCATTTCGTCGAGACGGCCGAAGAGGCGTGGGCACGCCTGGCCGAGCACTACGGCTTCGATGAATCCGGCACGCAGGCCGGCGAGTTGGCCGAAGACGTGTGAGACCGGCCCTCGGCCCGGACGCCGAGGCGATCCGGATGCGTTGAGCGCCCGCATCCGGGCCTGTGCGCAAATTCAAGTGGACGCGCCTGCCTTGCGTGGTGGCCTCGAGGGCGGCCATACTTCGCCAAACAGTTAACTGGCCGCATGCCCAAAAAAACAGCCCGCGCCCCGGCCGAGACCCGCCCGCGCAATGCCGACCGGTCGCAGCGCGACATCCTCAGTGCGGCGCTGCAGGAGTTTGCCGAGTTCGGCCTGGGCGGCGCGCGCATGGACCGCATCGCGGAACGCGCCGGGGTCAACAAGCGCCTGATCTACTACTACTTCGAGCACAAGGAGAGCTTGTTCACGGCGGTGCTCGAACACGCCTACGAGAACATCCGCGGCGAGGAGCGCCAGTTGAACCTGTCCCAGGTGGAGCCCATCGAGGCGATCCGCCGGTTGATCACTTTCACCTGGAACTACTACATCGAACACCCCGAGTTCCTCACGCTGCTCAACAGCGAGAACCTGCACCGCGCTCGCCACCTGAAGCAGTCGTCGAAGGCGCAGGCGCTCAACTCACCGTTGATCGAGGCACTGGCCAGCGTGCTGGATCGCGGGGTGCGCTCGCGCGTGTTCCGCGCCGGCGTCGATCCGGTGCAGCTCTACATCTCGATCGCCGGACTGGCGTACTTCTACCTCAGCAACGTGCACACGCTGTCCACGATCTTCGGACGTGAACTGTTGGGCCCCAAGTCCCGCGTGGAGCGGCTGTCGCACATGACCGACCTGGTGCTGGGCTACCTGGTGCGCGACTAGCGGCGATGCGGGTACTTCTGGGTGCGCGTCCGCGCGTTGCACGCTACAGTTCACCGACCGGTTAACTCCGCGGTCGAGCCCGGCGCACGCAAGGGCCAGCACACCGCTTCAACCGCCACCTTCGAGGAGACGCTTGTGAAAACCTTCCGCCGTATCGCTGGTTGCGCCGTTCTGCTCGCAGGCGCGTTCTGGGCAACCATCGCACACGCCCAGTGGACGCCGACCAAGCCCATCACCATCATCGTGCCGTGGGCCGCGGGCGGCGCCACCGACCAGGTGACCCGCCTGGCCGCGGCCGAGATCGAGGCCGGACTGGGCCAGAAGATCGTGGTGGTGAACCAGCCGGGCGGTGCGGGCTCCATCGGCACCAAGGCGGCGATGGACGCGCCGCGCGACGGCTACACCTGGACCGCCGGAGCCGCCAAGCAGCTCGGCACCTACCCGGTGCTGGGCATGATCAACAGCAAGGTCGATGACTTCCACCTCTTCCTGGCGGTGACCAACGTGTCGATCGTCAGCGTGAATCCAAGCACCCCGTACCAGACGCTGCCGCAGCTGCTGGAAGCGATGAAGACCAAGCAAGTGCCGGTGGCCACCGCCGGCAACAGCTCGTCCGGGCACTTCGCGAAGGAGGCGATCGCGCGCGCCACCGGCGCCAAGTACCGCCACGTGACCTACGACGGCGGCAACCCGGCGGTGGTGTCCACCGTGGCTGGCGAGACCGAGGTCACCACGCAGTTGGCCCCCGAGCAGGCCGAGATGATCAAAGGCAAACGGCTGCGCCCGCTCGCGGTGGTGGCCGACACGCCGCTGACCATCGAGGGCGTCGGCACCATCGCGCCGATCACCCAGTTCGTGCCCAACTTCCCGAAGGTCACGACCGGCTTCGGCATCTTCATTCCGAAGGGTGCCCCGCCCGAGGTGGTGGCCACGGTCGAGAAGCTCTGGGCCGAGCATGTGGTCAAGTCGGAGAAGCTGCGCAAGTACGCAGCCGAGAAAGGCGCGCTGTTCACGCCGTTGTACGGCAAGGCCGCGTTCGACGCGGTGTGGCCCACGGTGGTGACCGATGCCTACCTGCTGCAGGATGCGGGCATGGCGAAGGTGTCGCCCGAATCGTTGGGCATCAAACGTTGACACACGCCGCCACGCCTGCCGCTGCGCTCCCGCGCTGATGACGCGCCGCGCCGACCTGGTCAGCGCCGCCTTGTGGGGCGCGTTCGGCACGGTGGTGATCGTGGCGTCGTGGCGGCTGCCGCGGCTGGAGCAGATGGGCATCAATCCGTGGTCGGTGCCCGGCCTCACGCCGGGGCTGATCGGCGCGGCCATCGTGCTGATCGCGCTGGCGCTGGCGCTGCGCGCGTGGCGCGACGCACCGGCGAGCGGCGCGCAGCCACCCGATGAGGCGGCGATCGACGCCACTTCGAGCGCATCGCTGCGCCGCCCCGCACTGGCCGCGCTGCTGTGCCTCGCGTTCGCGGGCATC
Organism: Burkholderiaceae bacterium; assembly: GCA_035543655.1. GTDB lineage: Bacteria > Pseudomonadota > Gammaproteobacteria > Burkholderiales > Burkholderiaceae_C > JAEUPI01. Next base: position 2,661 of record DATKJN010000110.1, read on the forward strand.
AGTCTCGGGCACGGCCTGCCCTTCGTGCTGGAGGCGACGCTGTTCGTGTTCGTGTTCGTCTGCGTGTTCAGTTGGCGCATGTGGCGTGCTGAGGGAAGCTGGATGCGCGGCGTGGTGAGCACGCTGCTCGTGGCGGTGCTGTCGTCATCGTTCATCGCCTGGTTGTTCTCGGCGGTGTTTCTGGTGCGCCTGCCGTGATGCGCACGGTGGCGCGATGGAAGGCCTGAGCCATCTCGGTGCGGCGCTGGCCGGTTTGGCCGGCCCTTGGCAGATCGCCTGGGCGCTCGGCGCCACGCTGGCCGGCATCCTGATCGGCCTGCTGCCGGGCCTCTCGGCCACGCTGGGCGTGGCGCTGTTCACCACGCTCACGATCAAGATGGCGCCCACCGATGCCATCCTGGTGCTGGTGTGCGTGTACGTCGGCGCGATCTACGGCGGCAGCCGCACGGCGATCGTGCTCAACATCCCCGGCACCGCGGCCAACGCCGCCGCGTGCCTCGACGGCCACGCGCTGGCCCGCCAGGGTCGAGCCGGCCGGGCCATGGGCATCGCCACCACCGGCTCGGTGGCCGGCTCGCTGTTCGGCGTGGTGTGCCTGGCGATGTTCACGCCGCTGCTGGCCGAAACGGCATTGAAATTCGGCGCCTTCGAATTCTTCTGGCTCGGCATGGTCGGCATCATGATGTCGGGCGGCTTGAGCGGCGAAGACGCGCTCAAGGGCTGGTTGATGGGGCTGCTGGGCCTGTTCGTCGCCACCATCGGGCTCGATCCGATCCACGCGCAG
>DATKJN010000111.1:0-4008 GCA_035543655.1 Burkholderiaceae bacterium
GTCGTGGTCCGGCCAGTTCGAGTACCTGGAGCGCGCGACCGAACGCCTGAAGCTGGTGGTGCCGGTGACGCTGGCGGTCATCTTCGTGCTGCTGTACCTGCTGTTTCGGTCGTTCGCCGATGCCTTGCTGGTGATGGCGGCGGTGCCGTTCTCGCTGGTTGGCGGCTTCTGGCTCGTCTGGGCCCTCGGCCATGCGGTGTCGGTGGCCACGGCGGTGGGCTTCATCGCTCTGGCCGGTGTGGCCGCCGAGTTCGGCGTGGTCATGCTCATCTATCTGAAGAACGCGCGCGCGCGCCACCTCGCAGCAGGTGAAGCCGACGACGACGACACGCTGCTGGCCTCGATTCGCGAGGGCGCGGTGCTGCGTGTGCGGCCGAAGGCGATGACGGTGGCCGTGGTGATGGCGGGTCTGTTGCCGATTCTGTTGGGCAGCGGAACGGGTTCGGAGGTGATGACACGCATTGCGGCGCCGATGGTGGGCGGGATGGCGACCGCGCCCTTGCTGAGCATGCTGGTCGTTCCGGCGGCTTGGTACCTGATTCATCGCCGGCGCGTGAGCAAGGCAAAGGTCTCACCATCACCGCAGGGTTCGGCGCTTCGCGAGGCCTGACGCCATGCGATTTGGGTTAACCGAGCAAGCGGCCCTCCTATTGGTCGGCACCTACAATGACTCGACAGCGGCTGCGAGCGCTTGCCGAGTCGCATCCAGGTGACCTCAGGAGATTGCATGAACATCAACACGACCCGTCGCGCACTGCTCAAGGCCGGTGCGGCGACCACCGCATGGCCGCTGTTGCCCGCGCTGGCGCAGGAGCGCCGCTTCGAGCCGCAGGTCACCGGCTGGCGCACGTTCGAAGTGACGACCCAATGCGACGTGGCCGAGGTCAAGGGCGCCACGCGACTGTGGCTGCCGGTGCCCGACGTGAACAGCGAATACCAGCAATCGCTCGACAGCAGCTGGAGCGGCAATGCCACCTCGGCACGGCTCGTGGTCGACCCCAAGAGTGGCGTGCGCATGCTGTTCGCCGAGTTCGCCGAAGGCGTGAGCGCGCCGACGCTGGCGTTGACCAGCCGCGTGCGCACGCGCAACCGGGCCGTGGATTGGACCAAGCCCGAAGCCAAGCCCGAAGACCCGGCATTGCTGCAGGCCAACCTCAAGGCCACCGAGTTGATTCCGATCGATGGCATCGTGCGCAAGACCGCGCTGGAGGCCACCAAAGGTGCCAACACCGACGTCGACAAGGTGCGTGCCGTCTACAACTGGGTGGTCACCAACGCGCACCGCGAGCCCAAGACCCGCGGCTGCGGCGTGGGCGACATCAAGGCGATGCTCGAGAGCGGCAACCTGGGCGGCAAGTGCGCCGACCTGAATGCGATCTTCGTCGGCATGTGCCGCTCGGTCGGCGTGCCGGCGCGCGACATCTATGGCCTGCGCCTGGCGCCGTCGGCGTTCGGCTACCGCGAGCTCGGTGCCAACCCGGCCAACCTGAAGGGCGCGCAGCACTGCCGTGCCGAGGCGTACATCAAAGGCCACGGCTGGGTCGCGATGGATCCAGCCGACGTGTTGAAGGTGATGCGCCAGGAAACGCCCGACTGGATCAAGGACACGAAGAACGCGGTCGCCGCACCGGTCAACCAGGGCTTGTTCGGCCGCTGGGAGGGCAATTGGGTGGGCTGGAACACCGGCCACGACGTGATGCTGCCCAACAGCACCTCCAAGCAGACGCTGCCGTTCCTGATGTACCCCAATGGCGAGAACGCCAGCGGCCGTTTCGACGAGCTGGCGCCCGACAACTTCCGCTACACGATCAGCGCGAAGGAGATCACCGCCTGAAGCCAAAGGCGGTGAACCCGGCGCTGCAGGCCCTGCTGTCGCGCCAGTCGGTCGGCATCAAGCACCTGCAGGAGCCGGGGCCGGGCGACGAGGAGCTGCAGCACATGATCGACGCCGCGCTGCGCGCGCCCGATCATGCCGGCCTGGTGCCGTTTCGATTCGCCGTGGTGCGGGGTGCGGCGCGCGACGAACTGGCGCGCCTGTTCATGCAGTCGGCAGCCGACGCCGGCAAGGCCGACGCCGATGTGCAGATCGATGGCGAGCGTGCGCGCCGCGCGCCGGTCACGCTGGCCGTGATCGCGCGCATCGACAGCGGCCATCCGCTGGTGCCGGCGCACGAACAGTGGGCCTGCATCGGCGGTGCGCTGACCAACCTGCTCAACGCGGCGCACGCGATGGGCTTCGGCGGCAAGATGCTGTCGGGCGCGAAGGTGCGCGATCCATTGTTGCAGCAGGCGTTCTGCGACGCCGGTGAATCGCTGCTGGGTTGGATCGCGCTCGGCACGCCGGCGAACAGCCCGTCGCGCAAGGTGGCCAAACCTCGCGCAGCCGACGTGCTGCGCGAGTGGAAGTAGCTCGCCGGCTCTAGCGCGCCGCCGCTGGAAACGCCGGCAGCTTGGCCACGTCGCGCGCGTCGTGCTGGATGATCACGGTGGCCCGGGTGTTGGCGGCGATCTTCTTCAAGCGCGCCAGCGAAGCCAGCGTCTCAGAACGGCTGGTGTTGAACGGCGGCACGCCGTCGCTGTCGTAGTTCTCGTGAAAGTGCATCAGGTCGCCGCTGATCAGCACAGTGCCCTTCTGGCGCAGGTTCACCATCAGGCTGTGGTGTCCCGGCGTGTGGCCCGGCGTGGCCAGCATGACCACGGTGCGGTCGTTGAACACGTCCTTGTCGAGCGGCACCGGCTCGACCTTGCCGCCACCCGAGATGAAGTGGGCGAACGGTGCCGTCGGTGCGTTGGCCGGCGGCTTGGGGCTGGTCAGCACGTCCCAGTCGCCCTTGCCGATCAGCAGCGTGGTGGCAGGAAACGAGCCCACCTGCCCGGTGTGGTCCGGGTGGTAGTGGCTGATGCCCACGAACTTGACCTGTTCGGGCTTGACCTGCAGCTGCGCGAGCTGGTCGACCAGGCTCACCTTGGGCGCCACCGCGCCCGCGCTCAGCGAATGGCCGGTGTCCCACACCATGTACTCGTCGCCGTGCTTGATCAGATAGCAGCTGAACGTCAACTGCAGCAACAGGCCCTGGTGCGAGTACACGTCGGAGAAGCGGCCCACGTCGGCGGCTGGCCCCGCGGTGCCGCAGTCGAGCCGCGTCAGCGTGACTTCAGGTGCGGATGCGGCGGGTGGCGTGGGCGGCTGCTGCGGCTGCGCACAGGCAGCGGCCACCAGCGCCGCACCCAGGGTCAACGAGATCAGTCTGCGTTGCATCGCGCCTCTCCAGTGGCACCGACCGGTGCGTTGGGCGCGAAGCATAACAACGCGCCGCTTGGCGTGCACTAGAACGGATAGTGGCGCGGTTGCGTCTGCACCGTGATCCAGCGCAGCTCGGTGAACTCGGCGATGCCAGCCCTGCCGCCGAAGCGGCCCATGCCCGAGCCCTTGACGCCGCCGAACGGCATCTGCGCCTCGTCGTGCACCGTGGGGCCGTTGACGTGGCAGATGCCCGAGTCGATCTTGCGCGCGACATTGAAGGCGCGCGCCAGGTCGCGGCCGAACACCGCGGCCGACAGGCCGTATTCGTTGTCGTTGGCGCAGGCGATCGCCTCTTCGGTGTTCTTCACGCGCACCACGCACTTCACCGGGCCGAACGTCTCCTCGCGGTAGATGCGCATGCTCGGGTTCACGTGGTCGAGCACGGTGGCGGGCATCAGCGTGCTCTCGGCCTTGGCGCCGCACACCAGCTTGGCACCCTTGGCCAGCGCGTCGTCGATCAGCGCGTTGCAGTGCTGCACGGTGGACATGCCGATCACCGAGCCGAGCACCACCGGCTGCGGTTTGCGCGGGTCGCCGAGCGGCAGGCTCTTGGCCTTGTCGGCGAACTTCTTGACGAAGTCATCGGCGACCTTCTGGTCGACGATGATGCGCTCGGTGCTCATGCAGATCTGTCCCGAGTTGGCGAAGGCGCCAAACGCTGCAGCGTTCACCGCGTCGTCGAGGTCGGCGTCATCGAGCACCAC
>DATKJN010000112.1:0-5992 GCA_035543655.1 Burkholderiaceae bacterium
CGCACCATTGCCTCGTGCGCACTGAACTCCACGCGTTCGCCGTCGCTCAGTGCTTCGGCATCGCGGCAGGTCAGCAGCAACAGTCCGACGTTGAATGCGTTGCGGAAGAACAAGCCGCCGAACGACGGCGCGATCACCGCCGCGATGCCCAGATGCACCAGCGCAGAGGCGGCCTGCTCGCGCGACGAACCGATGCCGAAGTTCGGCCCGGCGGCGATCACATCACCGGCGCACGCCTCGAGCGCGAACTGGGGCCGCAATGCCTCCAGGCAGTGCTGGGCGATGACCTCCGCGCTGTACTTGATCCACAGCACGGGCGCCAACGCATCGGCGTCGACATCGGCGGGCAGACGCCAGACACGGCGCCCTGGCGCGTTGTCTGTCGAGTGGCGGCGACCCCGTTGCAGCAACCCAGAGCGTGCGGTGGATGAGTCCATCAGCGCCGCTCCGCCAGTTCACCATCCCACAACACCTCGCGCGGGTCGGTGATGCGCCCGCGCAGTGCGGTGGCAGCCACGGTGTACGGCGAAGCGAGAAACACCTGTGCACTGTCGGGCCCCATGCGGCCCTTGAAGTTGCGTGCCACCGATGCAATCGCGGTGCTGTTCTCGGGCAGCGCAGCGCCATAACCCGCGCACAGACCGCAGGCGCTCGCCAGGATCTCCGCGCCAGCCTCCTCCAGCCGCCGAAGGATGCCTTCGCGCTGCGCCACATCGCGCTCGCGCAGGCTGGCCGGCGCCACCAACAAGCGCACCGACGGATGGACGCGGTACCCCGCCAGCACACGCGCCGCGGCGCGCAGATCGTCGATCTTGGCGCCGGTGCAGCCGCCGATATAGGCCACCTGCACCGGCGTCGGCTCGATGTCGGCCACGTCGCGCGCGTTTGCCGGGCTGTCGGGCAATGCGATCTGCGGCGCCAGGGTCGAGGCATCGAAGTTGTGGCGCGTTCCCGGCGCGTCTTCGTCGCTGCTCCACGGTTCGAGGTCGATGTCGCGTGCGCCGGCCTGCCACAACCACGAGCGGGTCTCGTCGTCGGGCGCGATCAGGCCCACTTGGGCACCGAGCTCGGCGCTCATGTTGGCCAGCGTCATGCGCTCGCTCATCGATAGCGCGGACACCGCCTCGCCGCAGTACTCCACGGCCTGGTCGTGCATGCCGTTCATGCCGAAGCGGCCGATCATCGACAGCATCATGTCCTTGGCCGTGACGCCGAACGCCAGGCGTCCGCTCCAGCGCATGAACACCGTCTGCGGCACGCGAACCCAGGTCGTGCCGTCGACCAGCACGCCGAGCATCTCGGTGGTGCCGACGGCGAACATGTAGGCACCGAACGCGCCGCCGGTGCAGGCGTGCGAGTCGCCGCCGACACAGAACATGCCGGGGCGGATGTGACCATGCTGCGGCACCACGACATGGCAGATGCCTTGGTTGTCATAGACGTGAGGCAGCGTCTGCTCGCGTGCCCACTCGCGTGCGATGCGCACGATGCGCCGCGCTTCGTCGTCGCTCTCGTGCACGTGGTGATCGATCACCAGCACCACGCGCTCGCGGTCCCAGATCGGCGCCTGCAGCTCGGCCAACATCGCCTTCAGGCGGCGGGGGCCGCTGGAGTCGTGGCACATCGCGAGATCGACTCGGCAGGTCACGATCTCGCCCGGTTTGACGGCGTCGCGGCCGCAGCCGTGCGCGATCAACTTTTGCGCCAAGGTCTGCGGCGCCGCGAGCCGGTCGGGCGATTCGATGGTCATCGGCTGACCGGCGCAGCGGCTTCAGTCATTGCGCGGTGTGCGAGGGCAGCTTGTTGACCCACACCCGGGCATCGATGCGCCCCACGCGCGACAGCTCGGTGCGGTACTCGTAGCGATCGGGCCGGTACAAGCCGAGCAGCCACTGCACCGGTCGATGGCGGCGGTCGAACACCACACGCTGCACCGACAACAGGGCCGATCCGACGGCGATCTCGAGATGCGGCGCCACCTCGGCATCCGCCAGGCGCGCCGAGATCACCTGGGTGGCGCGACCGACCTGCACGCCCGACTGCTCCAGGAGCATCAGGATCGGCTTCTTGGCCAGCTCGCGGCGGTGGAAGGGTGCCAGCGCCTGCGGCACATAGGTGGTGATGTGCGACAGCGGGCCCTCGCGCGTGAACCGCACCCGCTGCACCTTCTGCACCGCATCGCCGGTTGCCAGCTCGAGGGCATCGGCCACCACGGCGGGGCACGGCAGCGCGCGCACCGACAGCACCTTGACATGGGTGTGCACGCCCAAGCCGATCAGGTTCTCGAACAGGCCATCGAAGCGTTCGCCGTCGCCGCCGAAGTTGTCGCGCCGCATGCCGGCCTGCGCGCGCGGCACGGCGGTGGTGGGCAACGGCACCGTGCCGCGCCCGGGCGTGCGGCGGATCAAATGCTCGGCCGCCAGCAGTTCCAGCGCCTTGCGCACCGTGACGCGGGCAACGCCGAATTCGTGCATCAATGCAATCTCGCCGGGCACTCCGGCAGTGAAACGGCCCTCGTGCAGTTGCTCACGCAGCACCAGGTAGATCTGGTGGTACTTGGGCAGCGGCAGGGCGGATGTCACGGCGCGCACCGTACAAATGTCTCTTTGTTCTGTCAATAGGACATTTGAAGCGTTGTTGCGCGCGTGCGATCTGGCCCTCCATGCGCGCGTTGTTCGGCCGATAGCACAGGACGCACGTCGCACACACTGCCTCATATGAACCGCACATCGCCGTATCCCTCGTCTCTGCACTCCCGCGGCGCCCGCAGCCTGTTCGGCGCGCTCGAATGGGAAGAGTTGCCCTCGCTGGCCGGTAGCCTTCGCCATCGCGAACTGGGCTTCGCAGGCTCGGTGTGGACCGCCACACAACGCATGGAGTTGTTCGACTACGACGACGCGCCGCCCCCGACGCCGTTCGCAGAACCGATCAACGGCCTGCATGTGCGCGAGATCGACGGCAACGAGGTGTTCCAACACTTCTTCGGGCGCGCCGCCTTCAGCCACTGACCGTCCGGCGCGCACGCGCCTGGGTGCGCCGCGGCGGCCGCTATCCTTGCGGCATGCCAGCGCCGAAGTCCCTCACCCACGTCGACAGCCGCCGCTTCCGTTACTACTGGGAAGATTTCCCCGCCGGTTCCACGCGCGAGTTCGGCCCGATGGCCGTGACCCGCGAGGCGACGATTGCCTTCGCGCGCCAGTGGGATCCACAACCGTTTCACCTCGACGATGCGGCCGCTGAAGGGTCGCTGTTCGGCCGCTTGTCGGCCAGCGGCTGGCACACCTGCGCCATGACCATGCGCATGATGTGCGACACCTACCTGCTGGACACCGCAAGCCTCGGCAGTCCGGGCATCGAAAGCTTGAAGTGGCTGCGTCCGGTGTACCCGGGCGACACGCTGCACGGACGGCTCACGGTGCTGGAGGCGCGGCCGATGAACAGCAAGCCCGGGGTCGGGTTGGCGCGCTCGCGTTGGGAGGTGTTCAACCAGCTCGACGAGGCAGTGCTGGAGATGGAGGGCTGGGGCATGTTCCGCCGCCGGCCGGCTGCGACTTCGGTCGAGTGAGGGGATCTGGCCGCCGCATCGCGCGCGGCCGCTTGAAGCTCAAATCTTGCCAGCAGGGCTGCGTACGAACGCCGACCACACGCGTGCCAAGCCTGCCGAGCCGTCGTTGCCCTTCACCTCGGCCAACGCCTTGACCGCGTCGTCCTTGCGCCCGGCCTGCCACAGCGCCAAGCCGAGGTGCAGCCGGGCCTCGTCAGCGCGCCGCAGGTTGCCCTTGGCCACCCCCTGTTCCATCAACGGCACCCCCTTGCTCGCCGCACCAGCGCTCACGTGCGCAAAGCCCACGTTGACCAGTGCGTCGCCTTCGCGTGCGCTGCGCGCCGAGCTCTCGGCACGTGCCAGGTCGGCACTGTCTTTCTCGGCTGCCTTGCTGGCGCGCTCGCGCAGCGCCGTGTGGTTGGCGGCGTCTTTGCCATTGCCGAGCAACGACAACGACAGGCCGCGGTCGATCACCTTGAGCGCCTCGGACGGATAGCCGGCCGTCAGGGCCAGGTTGGCCATCTCGACGTACTCGTCGGCGTTGCGCATCAAGTTGGCCGCCAGCCGCAGACGATAGACATCGAGCCACAAGCGTTCGGAGAAACCGGGCTGCTTGGTCACGCGCGACAGCAGGTCAGACCAGTATTCCGGCTTCGGATAGCTCATCGCCATGCGCTCCAACGAGCGCACGTAACCCGCATCGTCCTTGGCCTGCACGTAGCTGCTGAGCAGCAGGCGCAGGGTCTGTTCCGGCGGCGTGCGGGCCGCTGCTTCGTCGGCGGCGACGCGGGTCTCGATCTCCTCGGCGGCCGCCTTGAATTCGTTGGCCAGATACAGCGCCTGCGGCAGCAGGTCGCGCAGCGATGCGTCGCTGCCGCCCTCCTGCAGATAGCGGCGCAGCCACGACACCGCGCGCAGGTAATCCTTCTCCTGATAGGTGAGCTTGGCCAGCAGCTCAACCATCTGCAACTGGTCGGCACCGCTGAACTGGTTGCTCGCCACCACGACCTCGAGCGAACGGATCGCCTGCGTCCAGTCGCGGCCGCTCAGCGACACGCTGCCGCGGCCACGCTCGATCACCGCTTGCTCGAACATCGACAGGTTGGGCACGGCCGCGGCCTCACGCAGCTTGGCCTCGGCCTGTTCCTTCTGGCCGGCGCGCGCGGCTTCCTGAGCCGCGTTGACCGCGTTGGCGACCTCGGGGCGCAGTGTCTTGGCTGCTGGATCGGCGGCTGGGGGCGGGGTGGGTGTCTGTGCGCCGGCCCATCCGGTGCCACAGGTCAGAGCCATGGCGACTGCGCCCACGCGCAGCCATTGGGAAACAGGTGCTTGCATCATGCCGGGACTCAAGTGCTGGAAACGAACACGCGGGGCGCGATTGTCACCCCAGCGCGCGGCCGACGTACCATGCCCGCATGGACACTCCTCCGATCGAAATCGAGACCGGGCCGAACCCCCGCTCCAGCGTCATCATCCTGCACGGCCTGGGCGCCAGCGGCGACGACTTCGCGCCGGTGTGCGAACAGATGGACCTGAGCCCGGTGGGCGATGTGCGCTACGTGCTGCCGCATGCGCCGATGCGTCCGGTCACGATCAACAACGGCCTCGTGATGCCCGCCTGGTACGACATCCTCGCGCTCGGTGGGCCGGCGCGCGAGGACGAAGCCGGCCTGCGGGCGTCGCAGTCGATCGTCGAATCGATCGTCGCGCGCGAGGTCGCGCGCGGCGTCGCGGCATCGCGCATCGTGGTGGGCGGGTTCTCGCAAGGCTGTGCGATGGCGTTGCTCACGGGCCTGCGCCACCGCGACAAGCTGGCCGGCATCGTCGGGCTGTCGGGCTACCTCCCGCTGGCCGACAAGACCGCTGCCGAGCGCAGCGCAGCGAATCAGGCCACGCCGATCTTCATGGCCCATGGGCGCTTCGACCCGATGATCGCGCTGCCCCGCGCCGCGACCTCGCGCGACGCGCTGATCGCATTGGGCTACGACGTTCGCTGGCATGAGTACCCGATGGAGCATTCAGTGTGCCTGCCGGAGATCGAAGACCTGCAACAGTTCCTGCTGCAGACGCTCAAGCGCTGAAAGGTTTTGGCACTCGGTCTTGCGCGCTTGCCCGCCACGCGAACGCGCCAATGACCTCCATGACCAGGCGATCGCGATCCCTCTTCGTCATCGTCTTGTGCGCGGTAGGCGGCGCGCTGGCGGCGGACGAAAACGATCAGAGACGCGTCGGTTCGGATGTGTTCATCAGCGGCGGCACGGTGACGGTGGACGACGCCGTCGGTGGTGACTTGTTCGCCGCTGGCGGCACGGTCGACGTCGATGCCGCCGTGGCCGGTGATGCCGTGGCGGCGGGTGGCAAGCTGCGGCTCGGTGCCGAGGTCGGGCAGTCGGTGTATGCCGCGGGCGGGCAGGTCAACATCAACGCCAAGGTCGGCCGCAACCTGCG
>DATKJN010000113.1:0-4930 GCA_035543655.1 Burkholderiaceae bacterium
GAACTGTCCGGCCCGCTGCGTGCGCGCCAGATGCAGCGCCTCGCGCGCTTCGGCGCGCGTGTGTCCTGGCTCGAGCAGTGGCCCGTGGCATCCACGCTCGAAGCGGTGGTGCTGGGCAATGAAGTGCTCGATGCGATGCCGGTGCAACTGCTGGTGTTCGACGGCGAGCAGTGGCGCGAGCGTGGCGTGGCGTTGGCCGCCGACGGGTCGTTGGCATGGCGCGACCGGCCGACCGGACTGCGCCCTCCGCACGACGGGCCGTTCCTGCCCGGCATGGTCACCGAGATCCACGCGCAAGCGGAAGCCTTCGTCGCCAGCCTGGCGCACACGCTGGCGCGCGGCGCGGCATTTTTCATCGACTACGGATTTCCGGCGGCCGAGTACTACCACCCGCAGCGCCACGGTGGCACGCTGATGTGCCATCGCGCCCACCAGGCCGACCCCGACCCGCTGGTCGACGCCGGCGAGAAGGACATCACTGCGCACGTCAACTTCACCGGCATCGCATTGGCCGGCCAGGACGCCGGGCTCGACGTGCTCGGCTACACCTCGCAGGCGCGCTTCCTGCTGAACAACGGCATCGCCGACGCGATGGCGCGCGCCGATGCGCGCGAGCGCGCCGCTGCGCAAAAACTGGTGGTTGAACACGAGATGGGCGAGCTGTTCAAGGTGATCGGCTTTGGCAAGGGCTGCAGCTTCGATGCCATCGGTTTCACGTCCGGCGATCGTTCGCACCGCCTGTGATGCCCCAGCGCCGCCACCTTGGCGTTTCTTGCTGCGCGCGCAAGCGGTGCCGGGTGGCCCGGCAGCGGCACGGCATCGACCGAGCATGCGCTGGCTGATCGTCTTCCTGCTGGCGTTCCTGCTGTTCAGCGGCCTGCGCAGCTGGCTCGAGCGCATCGGGCTCGGTCGCTTGCCGGGCGACCTCAACGTGCGCATCGCGGGCCGCGAGTTCTACCTGCCGTTCACCAGCAGCGTGTTGTTGAGTGCGATCGCGGCGGGCGTGAGCTGGTTGCTGTAGAGCGGCCATCGGCGCGTCATGGCTCGGCGATCGCCGCGGCAATCGCCCGCTCGCGGCCGTCGCGCAATGCCCGGCCCAGCGCCGGGCCATGGCCCGACGCCGCGCGCACATCGGCCGGCAAGGAGGCCACGCTGACTTGCAAGGCGGCCTGTAACGCCCGCTCGATGCGTTCGCACCGTTGATGCACCGGAGTGGCGTCGCTGCCCATCGATGCCAGTGCGCGCAAGACCGACAACCCGGTGCGCACGCGCTCGGGGCGGCGCCAGGCATCGCTGCGCTCGAGCAGCTCCAGCGCCACGACGGCCGTCAACTCAGCGGCCCGATGCAGCGTCGGCCATTCGCGGGCCACCATCTGTGCCAGTTCGCGGCTGTCGTTGTCGACGCGCCAGCGTTCGCACAGCGCCTGGATCTTTGCCAACGGCAAGCCGTGGCACAGGCAGGCGAAGCGCAACGGTGAGGGCGGCGGGCAATCGACGAGCACGCGCATCAGCGCCGCGTGGCGTGCCGCATCGTCCGCGCACCAGGCGTCGAGCTCAGGCGCCAGCCGCGCCCATGCGCCACTGTCGCGCAGCACCGCGATCATGCGGCTCGGCTTCGGCTCGGCCAGCCCGCGCGCGACCTCCTGCCACGAGCGCTCGGCCACCAGCGCGTCCACCTCGCCGGTCTGCACCAGGCGTCGCATCAATGCGCGCGTGGTATCGGCCACCGCGAAGCGCGGCCAGCGCGCCGCGAAGCGCGCCACCCGCAACAGGCGCACCGGGTCTTCGGCAAACGCGTCCGACACGTGGCGCAACACGCCGGCCCGCACATCGGCCGCTCCACCGAACGGATCGACCAGGGCACCGGTGTCCGGGTCGAGGGCCATCGCGTTGATCGTCAGGTCGCGGCGCGCCAGGTCTTGTTCCAGCGTGACGTCGGGTGCGGTGTGGAACACGAACCCGTGGTAGCCGGCGCCCGACTTGCGCTCGGTGCGTGCGAGCGCGTATTCCTCATGGGTCTGCGGATGCAGGAACACCGGGAAGTCGCGCCCCACCGGCGTGAAGCCGGCCGCCACCATCTGCTCCGGTGTCGCGCCAACGACGACCCAATCGCGGTCGTTCGACGGCACACCCATCAGTTGGTCGCGCACCGCACCGCCGACGACATACGCTTTCATCGGTGCCGCAGCTCGTGCCGGGTGCGGCGCGCCGCCGTGCCGCTTAAGGCAGGTCGGCGTTGACCGCCGGTGCACTGGCCTCCCGCGGCCCGATCGCCTGCGGACCGAGCCAGGACTTGAGCGACAACGTGCGGCCGTTGATCAACGAAGCGTACACCGCCGCGTTGGACAGCACCTTCTTGACGTAGTCGCGTGTTTCGTTGAACGGGATGTTCTCCGCCCACACGGCCGGCTCGACCGTGGCGCCTTCGCGCCATCGGCGCGGACGGCTCGGGCCCGCGTTGTAAGCCGCTGCCGCCATCGCCTGGGAACCGTCGAAGTCATCGAGCACGAGCTTCAGGTAGCCGGTGCCGAGTTTGACGTTGACCGTGGGATCGACGATCTGCTCGGGCTTGTATTCCAGCGCCAGCTTGCGCGCGACCCAGCGCGCGGTATTGGGCATCAGCTGCATCAGGCCCGAGGCGCCGACGCTCGAACGCGCATCGTGGACGAAGCGCGACTCCTGTCGGATCAATCCGTACACATAGGCCGGATCGAGGCCGGTCTCCTGGCTGCGCGCCAGCACGATGTCGCGGAACGGCGTCGGGTAACGCTGCGCGAGGTCGACGTCGATGCGCGTGCGGTCGCTGGTGTTGATGCAACGATCCCACACCTCGCGTTCGCACGCCCATTCGGCGGCGGCGAACAGCTCGCGCTCGCTCATGCCGCGCAACGTGAAGTTCCACTCGCGCACCCCTTCGCTGCGCAGGCCGATGCCGATCAACTGCAGCGCGCGGTTCAAGCCCGGATTGGCGCGCGCCTGCGCGCGATCGGCATCGCTTGGGGTCGGCGCCGGCGCGGGCAACTCGGGCACGAAGCCGATCTCCTCGGCGGCCAACTTGCCGTAGAACGTGAGCGGTCCGGCGATCGACGCGTACAGTTCGCGCGCCTGGTCACGCTGTGCATCGCCGGCCTCGCCCGCCGCGGCGGTGGCGGTGAGTGCCCGGGCGCGCCAATAGATCCAGGTGGGATCGGACTGCTCGGATTCGCTCATCGCGTGGATCGCGCGCAGTGCCACCGCCCAACGGTCGCCGTTGCGCCCGGCGCGCAGCGCGCTCCTGGCTGCCCAAGCCAGCATCTCGTCGCTCCACTGCGCGGTGCGCGGCGTGCCACGCAGCAGCGTGAAGGCGCGCTTGTAGTGCAACGGGGCGTCGGTCGACAGGCGCATCGCCGACTGCTTGCCGATCACCGCCCAGGCCCAGGCGGCGCGCTCAGGACCGAGTGCGGCCTGCCAGCGCTCGTCCATCAGGCCGGCGGCGGCATCGGGGTCGCTGGTGGCCGCGCGAATGACGGCCAACAGTGCCAGCTCGCCTTGTGTGCGCGTCGGCGTGCCGGTGATGCGGCGCAGGTAGCGCACCGGGTTGTCCAGCAGTTCGACGACGTCCTGGGCCACGGGCTTGTCCATCCACGCCGCCACGGTGCGCGCCACCCGTGGCCGGTTGGCGTCGACGCTCAGGCGCAGCTTCATCCACAGGTCGTCGACGCCGAACACCTTGGCTTCGTACAAGGTGCTGGCCATCAACGTGCAGCCGTCGTCGCTGTCGCGCTGCGCGAACCACAGCACACGTGCGGCGTCGGCGACCGGCTTGCCGGCGAAGTGTTCGGTCAAGGTCCAGTAGCAGGTGACCTCGCGATCGTCGTTCATGCGAAAGCGGGGATGGTCGCGCACGAGCGCGTTCCAGTCGCGCCGCCGACCGAGTTCGAGCAACCAGTCGTTGCGCATGCGGTCCTCGACGTAACTGCCGCTCCAACGCTGGTAGAACGCCTCGACCTCGTCGCTGCGCACGTCGCTGATGCGGTTGCCGATCTCCCAGTAGTCGACCCAGGGAGCGAGAGGATGGGCTTCAGCGCGGGTGCTGTTGCGCAGGGTCAGCAGGCGCTTGGCGTCGCGCTTGCGCAGCGCGTCGCGCGCTTCGTTGATCGGGTCGGTGGCCGGCTGCGTCGCGGCCAGCACAAGCGCTGCGTGCGCCACGCACACCGCGCAGCCCGCTCGCACCGCCCACAGGATCCACTGACGCATCGACAACACCGAACCACAACGAAGCGCTGCATCGTCGCGCCGACACGCGGGTTGTGAGCGGGTGAAGAACCGCGCGCCAGCGTGAACGGCTCAGATGCCGGAGCCGCACTGTATCGCAGCACTGCCATCGGGACGGGTCATTTCCCCCCGACCGTGTGCCAGTGCACGGCGTCAGTCGCGCGACGTGCGATACGGCTCTTCGAACTGCAGGAAGTCGCGTTCGGCCAAGGCGTCGCGCACCCAGGCCGTGACGCCGGGGTTGGTGAACACGCGCTCGATGTAGGCGCTCGTGGCGTTGGATACCGGCAAGCCGTAGGTGCGGATGCGACCGGCCACCGGCGCGAAATACGCGTCAGCGATTCCGAACGCGCCGAACAGGAACGGCCCGCCGCTGGCTCGCAGCGCGTCTGCCCACAGCGCCTGCACTCGCTCGAGATCGCTGCGCACGCCGCTTTGCTCCTTCATGATGCGTTCGCCCATCGCCGGCAGCGAGGCCTCGATGTTCTGCGGACAGTGGCTGCGCAGGGACGGGAAGCCGCTGTGCATCTCGGCGCACAGGCTGCGCGCCCTTGCCCGTTGGCGTGCGTCGCGCGGCCACAGCGCGTGCTGCGCAAAGCGCTCGGCGAGATATTCGGCGATCGCCAGCGCCGAACGGTGCGCTTGCAGCGATCCATCGAGGTCGCCGAGCGCCTGC
>DATKJN010000114.1:0-10212 GCA_035543655.1 Burkholderiaceae bacterium
CTGTCGGCGCCTTCAACGGCGTGCTGATCGCCTACGTCGGCGTGCCATCGTTCGTCGTCACGCTGGGCACGCTGTCGATCGCGCGCAGCCTGGCGATGGTGCTGTCGAACAACCGCATGGTCTACGAGTTCGGGCCCGACCAGCCGCAACTGCTCGCGCTCGGCGGCGGTTTCGTCGACTTGCCGCTGCCCTTCGTCGATGCAATCCGCATCCCGAGCCCGGTGTTGTTCCTGCTGGTGCTGCTGGCGATCACCGCCTGGGCCTTCCGCTGGACGCGCTGGGGTCGCTACCTGTTCGCCATCGGCGGCAACGAGCGTGCGGCCACGCTCACCGGCGTGCCGGTCAAGCGCATCAAGGTCAGCGTGTACATGTTCTGCAGCCTGACCGCGGGCATTGCCGGCATTCTCGAGGTCGGCTGGCTGGGCACCATCACCACCAGCCTGGGCCAGGGCATGGAGCTGACCGTGATCGCCGCCGCCGTGATCGGCGGGGCCAACCTGTCGGGCGGCATCGGCACCGCGTTCGGCGCCGTGGTGGGTGCGGCGTTGATCGAGGTCATCCGCAACAGCCTCACGCTGCTGGGCATCAGCACGTTCTGGCAAGGCACCTTCGTCGGCGGCTTTATCATCATTGCGGTGCTGTTCGATCGCCTGCGCGCTCGGGGCGCCAACGAATAGCCCAGCAGCGATGACCGCCAAACCAAGCGCTGACGGCCGCCCCGACGAAAGCCTCGGCCTCACGTATCCCTGCGGGACACCGCCGGAGAGTGGTCACGGCCGCGAGATCGTGCCCGGCGTGCGCTGGCTGCGCATGCATCTGCCATGGGCGCTCGCACACATCAATCTCTATGCGTTGGCCGACGACAGCGGCTGGGCCATGGTCGATACCGGGGCGCAGACGCGCGAGGCACTGGCCAACTGGACACGCGCGCTCGCCGCCGAAGACGCGCTCGCGGGCAAGCGCATCACGCGCGTGTTCGTCACGCACATGCATCCCGACCACGTCGGCATGGCCGGTTGGCTCACGCGCCGCTTCGACGCGCGGCTGTGGATGACTCGGCTCGAGTACCTCACCTGCCGCACGCTGGTGGCCGATACCGGCCGCGAGGCGCCCGACGATGCGATCCGCTTCTACAAGCGGGCCGGCTGGGACGACGAGGCGATCGAGAACTACCGCGCGCGCTTCGGCAGCTTCGGCCGCGTGGTGCACACGCTGCCCGACAGCTTTCGGCGCCTGCGCGATGGCGAGATGGTGCGCATCGGCGCTCACGACTGGCGCGTGATCGTCGGCAACGGCCATTCGCCAGAGCACGCCTGCCTGCACAGCGATGCACTCAAGCTGCTGATCTCGGGCGATCAGGTGCTGCCGCGCATCTCGTCGAACGTGTCGGTGTTCCCCACCGAGCCCGAGGCCGATCCGCTGGCCGACTGGATCGCATCGATCACGAAGCTGCGTGGCGCGGTGCCTAACGACGTGCTGGTGCTGCCGTCGCACGGCGAGCCGTTCCGCGGCCTGCACGCGCGGCTCGATCGGCTCGCGTCGGGGCACGACAAGAGTCTGACGCGGTTGCGCCGCGCACTCGCCGAACCCAAGCGCGCGATCGACGTGTTCGGCGCGCTGTTCGCGCGGCCCATCGAAGGCTCGGAACTCCTCGGCATGGCCACCGGCGAGAGCCTGGCCCACCTGAACCACCTGGTGGCGCGCGGCGAAGCGTCGCGCGAGCTCGCGGCCGACGGCGCGCTGCGCTACCAGATGCGTGCCGGTTCGGCTCAGGCCGCGGCATAGGGGAAGTCCCGGCGCTCGGCGCATCGGCGCCGCGGGCATGCTTGGCGCCCGTGGCACGGGTGGGCGGGCTGTGACCTTTCTCCAGGTTCTGATCTCCGGCATTTCGCAAGGGTGCATCTACGCACTCATCGCGCTCGGCTTCGTGCTGATCTACAAGGCCACCGAGACCGTCAACTTCGCGCAGGGCGAGCTGATGATGCTCGGCGCCTTCGCCGGTCTGGCGCTGATGGAGGTGGCGCAACTGCCGTTCTTCGTGGCCGCGGTGCTGGCGATCGGCGCGATGGCGGCGTTCGGCGTGCTGCTGGAGCGCGTGGCCATCCGCCCGATCCTCGGCCAGCCGCAATTCACCATCGTGATGCTGACCATCGGCATCGGCTACATGGCGCGCGGCCTGATGACGATGGTGCCGCGCTACGGCAGCGAAACCCATGCGATGCAGGCGCCGTACAAGGGCCAGGTGTGGAGTTTCGGCGCGCTGGTCATCAGCGTGGAGCAGGTGGTGGTGATCGTGGTCACCGTGCTGCTGTGCGCGCTGCTGTACCTGATGTTCAGCAAGAGCCGCGTCGGCATCGCGATGCAGGCCAGCTCGCAGAACCAGCTCGCTGCCTACTACATGGGCATTCCGGTGCAGCGGCTCAACGGCCTGGTGTGGGGCCTGTCGGCCGCGGTTGCGGCGATCGCCGGGCTGCTGCTGGCGCCGTGGACCTTCGTGCACGTCAACATGGGCCTGATCGGGCTGAAGGCGTTTCCGGCCGCGGTGGTCGGCGGCTTCGGCAGCCTGCCGGGCGCGATCGTCGGCGGCCTGATCATCGGCGTGATCGAGTCGATGGCCGGGCTGTACATGCCCGAAGGCTTCAAGGACATCGCGGCCTACGTGGTGGTGCTGTTGATGCTGGTGATCAAGCCCAACGGCTTGTTCGGTGGGTCGGTGCGCAAGAAGGTGTAGCCCCACAGGTCCGCGATGCGCTTCATCTTCAAGACCCACTACGACCAGGACATCGCTGTCGTCAAGCATGGCGGCCAGGTGTTCTGGTACGCGCTGCTGATGGTCGTGATGCTGGTCGCGCCCTGGCTGGTGGGTGACTACTGGATGACGCAGCTGTCGTTCATCCTGATCTATTCGATCGCCGGGCTCGGCTTGATGGTGCTGGCCGGCTTCACCGGCCTGGCGTCGCTGGGCCATGCGGCGTTTCTCGGCGTGGGTGCGTACACGCACGTGTTCCTGCTCGGCCTGGGCTGGCCGTTTCTGCTGGCGATGAGCACCGCGGCGGCGCTGTCGGCCTCGGTGGGCGTGATCGTCGGCCTGCCGGCGATGCGCGTGAAAGGCATCTACCTCGCGATCGCCACGCAGGCGTTCGGCTTCATCGTCGAGGAAGTGTTCGCGCGCTGGGAGCACGTGACCGGCGGCAACGCGGGCAAGAGCGTGCCCGGGGTCGTGATCTTCGGCTTCGACATCGGCTCCGGCGCAGGCTTCTACTACCTCTGTCTGGCGCTGTGCGTGCTGGTGACGTTCGGGGTGCTGAACCTGTTGCGCACGGGCACCGGCCGCGCCTTCATCGCGATCCGCGATTCGGAGATCTCGGCGCAGAGCATGGGCATCGCCATCGCGCAGTACAAGACGCTGGCGTTTGCGATCTCCGCTGCGCTCACCGGCCTGGCTGGCGCGCTGTACGCGCACAAGCTGCAGTTCATCTCGCCTGAGCAGTTCGGCGCGCTGCAATCGATCGAGCTGCTGCTGCTGGTGGTGGTGGGCGGCCTGGGTTCGGTGCACGGCGCGTTCCTCGGTGCGATCTTCCTGATCGCGATGCCGCAGTTGATCGCCGTGAGCAAGGACTACCTGCCGCCGGCGATCGGCCAGGCCAGCGGCCTGCAGGGCTTGATCTACGGCGCGGTGCTGGTGGGCATCGTGCTGTTCGAGCCGATGGGCATGTACGGCCGCTGGCTGAAGATGCGCACCTACCTGCAGCTCTTCCCGTTCTATCGACGCGGCATGTTCAGGCGGCAAAAGGCGTTCACCAAGTCGGAGCGGCTGCGGTGAAGGTCGTCTTCTTCCCTGGGCCTTGTGAGCGGCGCTGCGGTCGGTATCCGGTGTGGGCTCCTACTGGGTCGGTCAGCCCTGCGGGCCGACTTCGCTCCGATGCTCGGCCCACGAGGGCGGCTGCGGTGCCGCTCGCAGCGGCGCTGAACGCGCCACTGCCTCATGGCTCCTCGCCGGTCCGTCGCCTGCGGCGCCGGACTGCCCCTCGTGTTCCTGCGCTTCTCGCCGCCCCACAAGTCGCCCACCCCGGACACCGCCCACCGCGCAGCACCACCGGGGTGTTTGTCGATGAATACCACGGTGGTGCGGGCAAAGCCGTGGGTGGGTGTGCGCCGGCAGCGACATTGCGCGGTGCTGAGGACCGCAGAGCGCATGGCCGCGCGCGCGCAGCGCGCGCTTCAACATCTGACTCGCGTCGATTGGCCGAGCGTAGCGAACGCAGTGAGCGCAGCGAGTTTCGACGCGGGCCATGCGATCGAGGACCGGAGGGGAGTCGGCCCGCAGGGCCGACCGCCGTGCACGAGCGCCGGCGCATACGCGCCCGCGGCTTTGCTAGCTCGATGGTCCCACAGGTTGACGCATGAGCCCACCAGCCACGCCCCTCCTCACCGCGCGCGACCTTAGTGTCCGATTCGGCGGCGTGCTGGCCGTCAACAAGGTCAGCTTCGACGTGCAGCGTGGCGAGGTGTTCACGTTGATCGGGCCCAACGGCGCTGGCAAGACCACGGTGTTCAACCTGATCAGCCGGATCTACACGCCGACCACCGGCGAGCTCACGTTCGAAGGCCGGCGCCTCAATGACCTGCCGCCGCACAAGGTCGCCGAGCTGGGCATCGCGCGCACGTTCCAGAACATCGAGCTGTTCGAGAACGCGTCGGTGCTGCAGAACCTGCTGATCGGCCACCACGTGCACCAGAGCAGCGGCTTCGTCGCCAACCTGTTCTTCACGCCTGCCGCGCGCCGTGCCGAGCGCCAGGCGCGCATGCAGGCCGAGCGGGTCATCGAGCTGCTCGACTTGCAGCACCAGCGCGATTCGCTGGTGCATGGGCTGCCCTATGGCGTGCGCAAGGTGGTGGAGGTGGCGCGCGCGTTGTGCATGGGGCCGAAGCTGCTGCTGCTCGACGAGCCGTCGTCGGGGCTCAACGTCGAAGAGACGGAAGACATGGCCTGGTGGATCCGCGACATTCGCAAGGAACTCGGCATCACCGTGCTGATGGTCGAGCACGACATGAGCCTGGTGTCGCGCGTGTCCGATCGCGTGCTGGCGATGAACCAGGGCGAGGTACTCGCGCTCGGCACGCCGGCCGAGGTGCAATCGCACGCCGGCGTGATCGAGGCCTACCTCGGCTCGGCCGAAGACGTGTCGTCGCTGCGCCGACAGAAGGCGGCCGCATGAGTGAAGAGCTGCTCGTGCTCGCCAACGTCGAGAGCGCGTACGGCCCGATCCGTGCCATCCGCGGCGTGAGCCTGAAGGTGCGCAAGGGCGAGATCGCCACCGTGCTCGGCAGCAACGGCGCCGGCAAGTCGACGATCCTCAAGACCATCTCCGGCGTGCTCGACCCCACGCGTGGCAGCGTGTCATTCAAGGGCGACGACATCACCGGGCGCGACCCGGCCGATGTCGTGCGCCGCGGGCTGGTGCACGTGCCAGAGGGCCGCGAGGTGTTCCCGCTGCTGTCGGTGCACGACAACCTGGTGATGGGCGGCTACACGCGCAACGATCGCGACGCGCTGATGCGCGACCTCGAGGTGGTGTACAGCTACTTCCCGATCCTGAAGGAGCGCGACAAGCAGGATGCCGGCCTGCTGTCGGGCGGCCAGCAGCAGATGCTGGCGATCAGCCGTGCCCTGATGGGCGCGCCGGAACTCGTGCTGCTCGACGAGCCGAGCCTGGGCTTGAGCCCGAAGCTCACGCGT
This sequence comes from Burkholderiaceae bacterium, assembly GCA_035543655.1. Taxonomy (GTDB): domain Bacteria; phylum Pseudomonadota; class Gammaproteobacteria; order Burkholderiales; family Burkholderiaceae_C; genus JAEUPI01. The sequence continues at coordinate 5,741 of DATKJN010000114.1, forward strand.
GAGATCTTCGAGATCGTGGTGCGCATCAACCGCGAGCGCGGCACCACGATCTTGCTGGTGGAGCAAAACGCCAACATGGCACTCAACGTGGCCGACTACGGCTACGTGCTGGAGAACGGCCGCATCGTGATGGAAGACGCCTGCGACAAGCTGCGCGAGAAGGAAGACATCCGCGAGTTCTACCTCGGCATGAAGGAGGCCGGCGTGCGCGGCGAGCGGCGCTGGAAGAAAAAGAAGATGTGGCGCTGACGCCCCCGCTGCATCGGCTATGGTGATGCCGATGGACGACACGTTCGAGCGCGCCAAGGCCGCCTTTGTCGAAGGCGTGCGGCACAGCGAGGCCGCTCGCTTTGCCGAGGCCGAGGCCTGCTTCGAGGCATCGCTCGCACTGTGGCCGCAGCGCAGCTCGACGCTGTTCAACCTGGGCGCGATGCGCGTGCGCCTCGGCAAGCACGAGCCCGCGCTGAGCGCACTCGATGGCTCGCTGGCGATCGATCCCGAACAGGCCGACGCCTGGTGCCAGCGCGGCATCGCGCTGCTGCACCTCGGGCGTGTGCCCGACGCGCTGGCCAGCTTCGAGCGCGCACTGCGATTGGATGCGCGCCATGCGCCCACGCTGTACCACTTGGGCTGCGCGCTCAACGAACAGCGCGAGCACGCGCGCGCGCTGGCGTTGTTCGAGCGCCTGCTCGAGGGCAACGACTCGCCGCACGCACAGGCCTGGTTCCGCCACGGCCAGACGTTGCAGGCGCTCGATCGGCATGCCGAGGCCTTGCCGTCGTACGAGCGCGCGCTGGCGCTCGATGCGGCGCAGCCGCAGGCGTGGCTCAACCGCGCCGACATCCTCAAGCACAGCGGCCGCACGGCCGATGCGATCGCCGCCTATCGCACCGCGATCACGCACGGTGCCGAGCGCGAACTGGTGGACTTCTACCTCGCGCCGCTCGAGGGCGGCCACGCCGCGAGCGCGCCGCGCAGCTATGTGCGCGGCCTGTTCGACGACTACGCAGCGAACTTCGACGCGCACCTGCTCGGACCGTTGCGCTACCACGGCCACGAGATCCTGGTCGACACCTTGAAGGCGGCTGCGCCGGCGCGGCGTTTTCGGCGTGCGCTCGATCTCGGCTGCGGCACGGGGCTGTGCGGCCCGCTGCTGAAGCCCCTGGCCGCGCAGGTCGACGGCGTCGACCTGTCGCCGCAGATGATCGCGCAGGCGCGGCGGCGCGGGGTGTACGACGACTTGGTGCAGGCCGAGATCACCGAGCACTTGAACGCCACCGAATCGCGCTACGACCTGGTGCTGGCGGCCGACGTGTTCACCTACGTGGGTGCCATCGAGCCCGTGTTCGCCGCGCTGGCGCGCGTGCTGCTGCCCGATGGACTGTTCGCCTTCTCGGTCGAGGCCGCGCCAGACGACGTGGAGTTCCAGCTGCGCGACAGCCTGCGCTTCGCCCACTCGCGCCGCCACATCGAGGCGCTGGCGCAGCGCCATGGCCACACGCTGCTGCGCTGCTTGCGGCAGCCGATGCGCGAAGACCAGCATCGGCCGGTCGACGCGTGGTACGTGGTGTTGTCGCGCTAGCGATGCGGGCTTGCATGCCCCTCTACACTGACTTCCGATGCCGCAAACGCACACGCTGATCGAGGGGCCGGTGTCGGTCGTGGCCTACCGCTGCGATGCCGGGCCGCAAGACCCCGCCTATTGGGAAGCGCACGAAGGCTGGTCGGTGTCGTTCGTCCGGCGTGGCACCTTCAGCTGCCATTGCCGCGGTCGCGTGCACGAGCTGGTGCCGGGTTCGGTGCTGCTCGGCCGGCCCGGCGAGGAGTACCGCTGCACCCACGAACACCGTGGCGGCGGCGACGAATGCCTGGCCGTGCACCTCAGCGCCGAACTGGTCGACGAGCTCGCGCCGCGCGGCGCGTGGTTTTCCGGTGCGGTGGCACCGTGCGCCGAACTGATGATCAGCGGCGAGCGCATGCAGGCCGTGTGCAACGGCGACTCCGACATCGGCCTCGACGAGGCCGCGCTCGCGTTCGCCGCGCGCTACGTGGCCTTGCGCCATGACGACAAGGCCCACGCCGCGGCACGGCTTGCAGACCGCCGCCGCGCGGTGGAGTCGGCGCTGTGGATCGACGCGCACGCCGAGCACGACACCGATCTGCAGACGCTGGCGCGATCCTGCGCGCTCAGCCCCTTCCACTATCTGCGGGTGTTCTCGTCGGCGCTCGGGGTCACGCCACACCAGTACCTGGTGCGCAGCCGCTTGCGCCGCGCGGCGCGCCGGCTCGTCGAGGGCGATGAGCCGATCACCGACGTGGCGTTCGACTGCGGCTTCGCCGACCTGTCGAACTTCGTGCGCACCTTCCGCCGCGCCGCCGGCGTGTCGCCGCGGGCGTTTAGGCGCGGCACCCGCGCCGATCGCAAGAATCTCCAAGAACGCCTCGCCACCCCGACCTAGCATTCGCTCCACATTGTTTGCAGGAGCGAAGCATGTTCGATCACGTGGGATTGAAGGTCCAGGACCTGGCGCGCAGCATCGCCTTCTACCAGGCCACGCTGGGTGCGCTCGGCCTAGAGATGGCCAGCAGCGGTGACGACTACGCCGGGTTCGGGCCCAAAGGTGAGCCTGCACTGTGGCTGCACGCGAACGCCGGCGGGGCCGGCCGCGGTGCGCACGTGGCATTGCGGGCGCCGAGCCGCGCGGCGGTGGAACGTTTCCACGCGTTGGGCCTCGCCGCTGGCGGGCGCGACAACGGACCGCCGGGTTTGCGGCCGGACTACAGCGCCAACTACTACGCTGCGTTTCTGTTCGACCCCGATGGCCACAACATCGAGGCGGTGTGCTTCAAGTGATGAAGCAAATGGGCGCGGTGTGCACTCGCACGATGTGCAATGTCTCGACGGTTTGAAGGGACTCTTGAAGCGCATCGAAACAGTTCTTTGCCATTGATCCGCCCCGCGCGGCACGCGAGCGGCGTATGGTGTGGGCCATGATTTCGATGGACACCCCACCCCCCATCGCTGCTGCGGTCGGCAACGAAGCGGCGCTGCCCGAGCCGCGCGAGGCCAACGTGCCCGTGCTGGTGGCGGCGCTGTACGACGAAGCGCCGGTCGGCCTGCGCCAGCGGCTGTTGAATCACCTGTTGCGGCCGGTCGGGCCGCTCGCGCTGGCGGCGGTGGCCACCGGCGCATTTGCGAGCCTGCTGCCGCACGGGCGCTGGAGCGGCGCGTATGCGCAGCTCGACGACGTGCTGCGCATCCGTCCCGACCAGGTGCTCGACCTCACGCGCTATGTGCAGCAGAAGTCGCCCGAGATGTTGCTGCGGCTGCCCGAGATCATCGCCTCCAGTCCGGTGGCCCTGGGCACGCTCAGCGGCGTGCTGCTGCTGACCGCGCTGCGGGCCCGCCAGCGCGATCGCAAGCCGGCGCGCGGCTGAACCGCGCCGCCAGGCGCGTCACCCGCGGCAGGCACAATCGGCGCCGGCTGGCGCGTCGCGCCGGCATCACCGGGAGATGCCTTGCCGCGCTGGGCCTTGATCGTTCCGTTGCTGGCCATCGTGCTGCTCGGTGCCGCGATGCTGTGGCCTGGCAGCACGGCGCTGCTCGTGTTGTCCGGGCTTGCGCTGATCGGTGCGGTGCAGACGGCCGTGTACCACGCCGAAGTGGTGGCGCATCGGCTCGGCGAGCCGTTCGGCACGCTGGTGTTGGCCATCGCGGTCACGGTCATCGAGGTGGCGTTGATCGTGTCGGTGATGCTCTCCGGCGCTGCCGACAAGGCCACGCTGCCGCGCGACACCATCTACGCGGCCGTCATGATCATCTGCAACGGCGTGGTCGGCTTGTGTCTGCTGGTGGGTGGCCTGCGCCATCACGAACAGACCTACCGCATCGAGGGTGCAACCTCCGGGTTGGCGGCGTTGGTGGCGCTGTGCACCCTGTCGCTGGTGCTCCCAGCGTTCACCATCAGCTCGCCGGGCGGCACCTACACCGCGGGGCAGCTCGCGTTTGCCGCCGTGGCGTCGCTGGTGCTGTGGGCGCTGTACGTGTTCGTGCAGACGGTACGGCACCGCGATTACTTCCTCCCGGCCGATCGTGCGTCGGACGAAGAGCTGCACGCCGCCCCGCCGAGCAACGCGCTTGCGCTGGCCAGCTTCGGGCTGCTGCTGGTGGCCCTGGTGGCGGTGGTCGGCCTTGCGAAGGTGCTGTCGCCGTCGATCGAGGCCGCGGTGACGGCGTCGGGCGCACCAAAGACGGTGATCGGCATCACCATTGCGTTGCTGGTGCTGCTGCCCGAGACGTGGGCCGCCGTGCGCGCGGCCCACGTGGACCGCATCCAGACCAGCATGAACCTGGCGTATGGCTCGGCGATGGCGAGCATCGGCCTGACGATTCCGGTCGTTGCGGCGGCGTCGGTCTACATGGGCATGCCGCTGGTGCTCGGCCTCGATCCCAAAGATCTGGTGCTGTTGAC
>DATKJN010000115.1:0-2198 GCA_035543655.1 Burkholderiaceae bacterium
GGCGATGCCGAACACCCAATCGCTGCCCACGTAGGCGAACACCACGCCGGCCAGCGTGGGGCCGAGCGCACGCGCGGCGTTGTAGGCGACCGAGATGATCGTGATCGCCTGCGCCATCTCGGCGCGCGGCACGCTGTCGGCCACCGTGGTGTTCCACGCCGGCGACAGCAGCGCGGTGCAACAGCCTGAGCCGAACGTGAACAGCAGCAGCGCCGTGGCGCCGGCCACGTCGAACAACAACAGCACAGTGAGCAGCGTGACCAGCGCGGCCTGCGTGGCCAGCGCGATCACCAGCAAGCGCCGCCGATCGGTCACGTCGGCCAGCACGCCGGCCGGCAGCGACAGCAAGAACATCGGCAGAAACACCGCGGTCTGCACCAACGCGGTCAGCAGCGCCGAGCCGGTGAGCTCGATCATCAGCCACGAGGTGGCCATCACCTGCATCGCATTGCCGATGAAGTACAGCAACCCGCCCGCGCACAGGCCGCGGAACACCGGGTTGGCGCGCAGGGTGTGGCGGATGGACGCGGGAGCCAGCGGGATGGTCATGGAGCCTGGGCATTGTCCATGGGCCGGGGTGCTGCCCCGCTTGCGGTGCGACGGGTACATTGCGAGCCGACTGAACCTGGAGTTCATCGCCCATGGCCAATCCGATCGACCTGCGCTCCGACACCGTGACCCGGCCCACCGACGGCATGCGCGCCGCGATGGCCGCCGCACCGGTGGGCGACGACCAGTACGGCGAGGACATCACCACCAACCAGCTGCAGGCGCGTTGTGCCGAACTGCTCGGCAAGGAGGCTGCGCTGTGGCTGCCCACCGGCACCATGGCCAACCAGGTGGCGGTGCGCACGCTCACGCGGCCGGGCGACGAGGTGGTGGCCAGCCGCGAGTCGCACCTCGGCTGGCACGAGGTGGGCGGCGCGGCCGCCAACGCGGGCGTGCAGATCGTCGAGGTGGGGCGCGGTGGCGTGTTCACGGCAGACGATCTGCGCGCGGCGGCCAAGCCGAAGAACTTTCCGATCTTTCCGACCGCCACGCTGGTCACGATCGAAAACACGCACAACCGCGCCGGCGGCGTGGTGGTGCCGCAGGCCGAGGTGCTGCGCATCTGCGTCGCGGCGCGCGAGCTGGGCATGGCCACGTTTCTCGATGGTGCGCGGCTGTGGAATGCCAGTGTCGCCAGCGGCATCGCACTCGCCGAGCTGGCCGCGCCGTTCGATCTCGTGGCCGTGGCCTTCAGCAAGGGCCTGGGCGCGCCGGGCGGCTCACTGCTCGCCGGCTCGAAGGCGCTGATCGCGTCGGCACACCGCCACCGCCATCGCATGGGCGGCGCGATGCGGCAAAACGGCATCTTCGGTGCGTCGGCGCTGTATGCGCTCGATCATCACCTGCAGCGACTGGTCGAGGACCATGCGAATGCGCGCGCGTTCGCCGCGCGCGTGAAAGCCGATGCACCGGTGGAGCTCGATCTCGCCACCGTGCAGACCAACATCGTGGTGTTCCAGCTGCCGGCGGCGTTGCCGGTCGATGCGCCCACGCTGAGCGCGCGGGCGCGCGAGCGCGGCGTGCTGGTCAACGCGATGGGCCCGCGCACCGTGCGCGCGGTGACGCACCTCGACGTGAGCCGCGTGCAGTGCGAGGAGGCTGCGGGCGTTCTGGTCCGACTGCTGGCCGACTGACGCTAGCGATCGAACGGCTGCGGCATCTCCATCGTGACGCATGCCGCCTGGTCGATCGGCCGACCGATCGCCAATGCGCGTCGGAACGACTCGTCCAGCGCCATCAGGGATGAGTCGGGCAAGGTCCCCAGCGCATCCAGCAACTTGGCGAAGTACGCGCGCCCGGCCACCACGGCGGCGACATCGAAGATCTCGCCGTCGCTGTAGCCGTGGCGCCTCAGCGCAGCGACCTGATCTTCGGTGGTCTGCGTGGCATCGACGATCGTCTGCCGCGCGAAGGCCACCAACGCCTGCTCGGCCTCTGAGAGGACCGCCTCGTAGCGACCTTCGGCGATGGACAAGACCTGCGCTTCGCTGAAGAACTCCTGCAGCGCGCGCCCATGCACCAGCGCGCACGCCGTGTTGTCGAGCGCCACCGACGCCACGAAGGTGACCAGCTCGAACCGCCGCTTGTCCATCCCTCGCCGCATCTCCGCCAGCAGCTGCCCCCAGCGCGCCAGCACCTCGGGCCGAACG
>DATKJN010000116.1:0-2013 GCA_035543655.1 Burkholderiaceae bacterium
AGATCCAGCTGCGCCGCCTGCCGATGGCCGGCCACGCGGGGTTCCGCTGTCGCGGCCAGCTCCGCCGGCGTGGGTCCCGGGGTTTCGCCGCTCAACGGCGCGCTGCGCCACGTCCACTCATGCAGGGCCGTGTCGAGCCACCGATCGCCCAGTCGTGCCAATGCGCCGGCGGCCACCGGCTGCAGTTGCATGTCGTCGATCTCCGCGACCAACGTGCCGAGCTCGTCATAGATGCGCACGTCGGCCCGCTGCGACGCGTGGCCTGCGGCGCGCAGTTGCACATGGCTCAAGCAGCGCGTCAGTGCGCGTGGCGCCGAGGCCAGCCACGCCCAGCGACCCACGCCCGTCGGCAAGTACAACGGCGTCGCTGCCTCGGGCTGATTGGTCTCGATGGCCGCTGACAGCACCTGCAGACAGCCATCGAGCAGCACCGGATGCATGCCGGCCCACGACGCCGTGTCCATCTCGAGGCTTTGCTCGAGCGTCACCTCACCGAGCGCCTGTCCGGAACCGACGCCGCCGTGCCAGAGCCTTTGCAACGAGCGGAACGCGGGCCCGAAGGTGAGGCCGAGGTCGGCGAATCCGGTGTAGAAGTCGGCCATCGCCACCGGCTGGCGGCACGACTCACGCGCAGCGGTCAGCGTGGACGACGGCACCGTCGCACCCGCCGACCGCCTCGGCCGCAGCGTGGCGCGCAGGTGTTCGACCCAGGGCACTGCCGAACCGGACGAGTGCTCGTCCTGGCTGTGGATCCCGATCGACCACGCCGCCGCGCCCTCCCGGTCCGGCGTGGCCACCAGCTGCAGGCAACGCCCGCGGGCGTCGGCCCGATCGGCGTCGGCGGCTTCGAGCAGCAGTGCCTCGCGAACCGTCGCGTCGACGATCTCGACTTCGCTGGTGCCGATCAGGTCGCGTGCCGCGGCGAGCAGGCACTCGAGGTAGGCCGTCGCCGGCAGCACCACCTGCCCCTGCACGACATGTTGCTGCACCCAACGCGGCTGCGTGGCGGACAGCATCGACTCGAACACCACCTCGCGGCCGGCGCTGCGCCGGCGCGGCCCGAGCAGTGGATGGGCGCTGCCCGCTCGGTCGGACAACGCCTGGCGTGATGCGCGGGCCTGGAACCAATACCGCTCGCGCTGGAACGGGTAGGTGGGCACGTCGACCACGCGCAGCGGCACGCCGGCATCGAGGGCGCGCCAGTCCACGGCGACACCGGCGCGGTACAACGCGGCAAGCGCTGCCAGGCAACCGGCCCAGTCGTCGCGGCCTTTGCGCAGCGTGGCCACGCGCAGCGGGCCTTCGTTCTCGCCCAGGGTGGCTGCCGCGAAGCCGAGCAGCGTGGGATGCGGGCCGATCTCCAGCAGCACGTCGGGCTTGAGCGATGTCGCGAGCGCTTGCACGCCGGCGCCGAAGCGCACCGGCTCGCGCACGTGGCGGCGCCAGTACGACGCACGCGTGAGCTCAACCGCCTCGGCGACCTGACCACTCAGGTTGGAGACCAGGCGCCATTGCGGCGCCTGCAGCGCCAGGCCGCGAACGGCGCCCTCGAACGCGTCGAGCATCGGCTCCATGCGAGCCGAGTGGAATGCGTGCGAGACCGTCAGCGCCTGGCAACGGATTCCGGCCGCGGTGAGGCGTTCGCACAGCGCGGTGACTGCCGGTGCATCGCCCGAGATCACGGTCTGCTGCGGTCCGTTGACGGCGGCAAGGTCCACCGTCAGGTCCGCAGGTTGCGCGACGAGGTGCGTGGCGAGCTGCGACTCGCTGGCCATCACGGCCGCCATCGCACCACCCGGCGGCAGGGCCTGCATCAAGCGCGCCCGTTCCGTGATCAGCACCAGCCCGTCGTCCAACGACAGCACGCCGGCCGCGCAAGCCGCGGCCACTTCGCCGACGCTGTGGCCGATGCCGGCTTGCGGCTGCACGCCGAGCGATTGCCACCAACGGGCCAGCGCAACTTCGAGTGCGAACAACGCAGGCTGCGTGTAGCCGGTTTGATCCAACGGCGAG
>DATKJN010000117.1:0-5579 GCA_035543655.1 Burkholderiaceae bacterium
GTTCGGTTCCATCAAATGCCCTCCTTGCCGCGCAACTCGGTCTTGCGCAACGCGACCTCTTCCAGCCCTGAGAGCCCCTCGCGGCGCGCGAGTTCATCCAGCACGTCTTGCGGTTTCAGGCCGTAGGCCGCCAGCGCCACCATCGCGTGAAACCACAGGTCGGCCATTTCGGCCACGATGCGCGCACGGTCGCCATCCTTGGCGGCCAGCACCGTTTCGGTGGCTTCTTCGCCGATCTTCTTCAGGATCGCATCGGGCCCCTTGGCAAACAGCCGCGCGACATAACTTTTGTCGGGGTCGCCGCCACGGCGCGACTCGATCACCGCAGCCAGCCGCGCGAGCGTGTCTTGGGACGAGTCCTTCCGGTCGGCTGCCATCGCGCGCCTTACTTGTAGATCGACTTCGGGTCTTTCAAGACCGGTTCGACGCTGCGCCAGCCCCCGCCCTCGTGGCGCTGGAAGAAGCACGAGTGCCGCCCGGTGTGGCAAGCGATCCCGGGTTCGTGCCCCAGTTGCGTGACCTTCAGCAGCAGCACGTCGTTGTCGCAGTCCATGCGGATCTCGTGCACTTGCTGCACGTGGCCCGACTCCTCGCCCTTCTCCCACAGCTTCTGACGCGAGCGGCTCCAGTACACCGCTCGCCCGCTTTGCGCGGTGCGCTGCAGCGCCTCGCGGTTCATGTGGGCGAACATCAGCACGTCGTTGCTGCCGACTTCCTGCGCGATCACCGGCACCAGGCCGTCGCGGTCCCACTTGATGGCATCGAGCCAGTCCATGCGGGTCAGTGTAGTCAATCGCTGTGCGTGGGGCCGTCGTGTTGCCGTTCGGCCGCGAACCACCGCAGCACCGGCACCGTGCCCGGCAGCACCGGGCGGCTGCGCACCGGCAGCACCTCCCAGGCCATCGCCTGGCCCTCGCGCATCTGGAACCCGCCCTGCCAGTCGAACACCTTGCAAAAGTGCAGCCGCACGCGCGCATGCGGATAGTCCATCAGTTCGATGTGCCAGGGGTGCGCGGCGCCGATCGTGATGCCGAGTTCCTCGTGCAACTCGCGCGCCAACGCCTGCGCCACGGTCTCGCCGGCCTCGAGCTTGCCGCCAGGGAACTCCCAGTAGCCGGCGTACACCTTGCCGGCCGGACGCGAGGTCAGCAGGAAGCGACCGTCGCCGTCGATCAGCACGCCCACGGCCACATCGACCGGGGTGCGCTCCTGAGTTGCTTCGGGGACGGCCTCCTCAGGCATGGTCCAGGCCATCGGGGGCCGGCGAGTCAGGCGATGGTGGCAGCGCTTCGTCTGTTGAATGGTCGCGTCCGGCCCAGTCACGCGCGAACTGGTAGGCCACGCGGCCTGAACGCGAGCCCCGCTCCAGCGCCCACACCAGCGACGGCTTCAACGCACGCTGCACGGTCGCCTCATCGACGTCGAACGCACGCAACCACTGCGCCACGATGGCCAGGTATTCCTGCTGGCTGAACGGATAGAAGCTGATCCACAGGCCAAACCGCTCCGACAGCGAAATCTTCTCCTCGATCACCTCGCCCGGATGCACCTCGCCGTCGTCGGTGTGCGTGTAGGTGAGGTTCTCCTTCATGTATTCGGGCAGCAGGTGGCGCCGGTTGCTGGTGGCATAGATCAGCAAGTTGTCGCTGGTGGCGGATACCGAGCCGTCGAGCACCGACTTCAGCGCCTTGTAGCCCGGTTCGCCTTCATCGAAGCTCAGGTCGTCGCAGAACACGATGAAGCGCTCGAGGCGGTTCGACACCAGTTCGACCAGATCCGGCAGGTCGATCAAATCGGTCTTGTCGACCTCGATCAGGCGCAGGCCGCGCGCGGCAAACTCGTTGAGGCAGGCCTTGATGAGCGAGCTCTTGCCCGTGCCGCGTGCACCGGTGAGCAGCACGTTGTTGGCCGGCCGGCCACTCACGAACTGCTCGGTGTTGCGCGTGAGGCGCTCCATCTGCGCGTCGATCTCCTTCAGGTTCGCCAGGCGGATCGGCGCCACGTGGCGCACCGGTTCGAGCAGCGCACTGCCGCCGCGCCGGCGGTAGCGATAGGCCACCGACGCCTCCCAGTCGGGCGCGCGTGGCGCGTGCGGCAGCACCGCTTCCAGCCGAGTCAGCAGCTTTTCGGCATGGGCGATCAGGTGTTCGAGGCTCGGATCCATGGCGTGAGTTTAGGGTGGGGCCGCGGCTCACACCGCGTGCACGCGGCCATCGGCGATCGCGAACACGCGGTCGGCCGGCTCGCGCGCCAGCGTGTGCGAACCCGTGAATTCACCGAAAGCCGGCAACACACCCACCCTGGCGCCGAAGTGGAAGCAGGGCAGGCGCATGCGGTCGAATCCGTTGCCGCCGACCACGGTGCTCGGGTGCACGTGACCGGCCAACACGTACCCTTCGGGCCGCTCGCGCGGCTCGTGCAGCAACTGGTACGGGCCGAGTGCCAGCGGTTCGTCGACCACATCGATACCGAGGTCGCGCGGCGGATCACCCGACCGGCGATCGTGGTTGCCGCGCAGGAGCGTGACCAACAGCGCCTCGTGCACCATGCGCCAGCGTTGCAGCGCCTGCAACGTCTCGAGGGTGAACGAACGACGCGCATGCACCAAGTCGCCCAGTACGACCAGTCGGCGCGCACCGCTGGCGGCCAGCACCGCACTCAGACGATCGAGCGTGCCGGCGGTGGTGCCGCGCGGCACCGGGACGCCGAGGGAACGAAACGACGAAGCCTTGCCGACGTGCACGTCGGCGACGAGCAGCGTTTGAAGATCCGGCACGTAGACCGCGCGTTCAGGCAACAGCACCAGTGTGGCGCCGCCGACTTCGACGCGAAGCATGCGCGCGACAGACCGAACGAAGGAGACCTAGGTCAGGCGCTGCAGCGCCGCGTCGAGGTGCTCGGTCGGGATGCGTTTGAAGCCCGAGCGGGCATAGCGCTGCAGGCGGCCGACCACAAATGCGGTGATCACCGAGGCCATGGCACCGGCGTCGACGGTGGGTGTCATCGAGCCCGCCCCTTCGGCCGCCAGGCGCAGGCTCTGGCGCAGCTGCGACTCCACGCGGTCGAAGAACTGGTTCATGCGCACGGTCAGGCGCTCGTTCTCGAACACCAGCGCATCGCCCACCATGACGCGCACCATGCCGGGGTTCTTTTCGCCGAACTGCAGGATCAGCGCCACGATGCGCTGCGCCTGCGCTGCACCGGAGGTCTCGCGCTCGGTGATCTGGTTGACCAGCGTGAACACGCTGCTCTCGATGAACTCGATCAGCCCCTCGAACATCTGCGCCTTGCTGGCGAAGTGGCGGTACAGCGCGGCTTCGCTGACGTCGAGCTTGGCGGCCAAGGCCGCGGTGGTGATGCGCTCGGCGCCTGGTTGCTCCAGCATCGAGGCCAACGTCTGCAGGATCTGCACCCGCCGCTCGCCCGGTTTGGGGCGCTTGCGAACGGGCGGGACCGCGGCCGTTGCGCTATCGATCGGCGTCGCGCCCGTTTCGACGCTGGCGGAGGCTCCCGTGGCGTCGGGTTCGGCGGCGTCGATCATGGGGAATTGGCGGTCTTCTAGAGGCGGCCGCGGCATTCTGGCATAGGCCGCTGCCGCGCCAGCGTGCAGGTAAACACTTACTGAAATTGCGCGGCCAGGCCCTTGCGCAATGCCGGCTTGCGCAGGCGCGACAACGCGCGCAGCGAGCCCAGCCGCTGGTCCACGTAGGCCGGGCAGCCCGCAAGGGGTCGCGACGCGACAGCCCGGCGCCGCACGTAGCGCATCAACCAGGCCGTGCGCATGCCGATCGCGCGCGCCGCTTTCTGGTGCACCAGCGTGTCTTCGATCAGCACGCACCGGCGCGGATGCACACGCAATCGCGCACACAACCTGCGCAGCATGCGCGTGTCGGGTTTCGGCCTCAGATGGCCGAACATCGCCATGTCCTCGATCGACAGCACCGCATCGAACAGGTGCTCGATGCGCAGCGCGCGCAACACGCGCAGCGCATACGCGCGCGGCGCATTGGTGAGCACGATCTTGCTGCCTGCCAGTCGCGCGATCGCGGCGAAGTCGTGGTGCTGCCCGCTGACGCGCGCCTCCAACCCCGGCAGCCGGTGCGTGTCGTGCAGGAAGTGCGCCGCCTTCACGCCGTGGTGGCGCACCAAGCCGAGCAAGGTGGCGCCGTAGCGTCGCCAATACTGCCGGCGCAACGCATCGGCCGCGTCGCGCGTGAGCCGAAGTTCGCGCTGCACGAATTCGGTCATCGCCGTGTTGATGCCCGGCATCGAGGCCGCGCTCGCGTCGTGCAGCGTGTCGTCGAGGTCGAACAGCCACACGGTCCGTGGCGTCGAAAGCGGGCCGCTCGTCACGGTATGCCACCCTGACTGCGGCAGGGACACCGGCTGTTCGCCCGAGCCGACATCGCCGCTTGCAGTAGCTTGCCCCTTTCCCAGGGAGTCAGATGGAACTGGACACCTACCTTGCCTACCACCAGCGGCGCTTCGATTACATCTGCGGGCTGGCGCAGCAGTTCAAGCCGTCGCGTGCATCGCGGGTGCTCGACGTCGGCCCGAGCCCGATGACGAAGCAGCTGGACGCCTACTACGACGTCGTCTGGAGTCTGGGCTTCGAGCACACCGCGGTCTACAGCGCTGCCGAAGGCGCCCGGCGACACATCACGTTCGACCTCAACCGGGCGAGCGACTCCGCGGCTTGGGTGCCGATGCCGACCTTCGACCTCATCGTGTTCAGCGAAGTGATCGAGCACGTGCACGTCAGCCATGACGAAGTGCTGGCGTTTCTCGGGCACTCGCTGGCACCCGACGGGTTGATCCTGTGCACGACGCCCAATGTCGCCGCCTTCCACAAGCGGCTGCGCAGCATGGCTGGCCTGACGCCATGGCATCGATGGGAAAGTGGCCACGTCACCGAGTTCAGCAAGGCCGACCTGATCGAGATCGGCCGTCGCGCCGGGCTGCAGACCCGCTTCCATGCGTTCGCCAACTACTTCGGATGCGTCGGCTCGGCGCCGCGCCGCGACCTCGTGAAGGCCATCGACGGCCTCACCGGGGTGGTGCCCACGCTGCGCCGCGGACAGGTGATCGTCTACGCGCACTGAGCGCCACGCGGCCGGATCCTGCGCCGCGACATGGCGGTGCGACCGCACGCGACGCCTCGCTGAGCCCTCGGCACAGGCGCATCGGGCAATCAGTGCGAGCGGATCATCGTGCCGTAAGCCTGATCGGACAGGATCTCCAACAACATCGCGTGCGGCACGCGGCCGTCGATGATGTGCACCGCGTTGACGCCGCCCTTGGCGGCATCGAGTGCGCTGGCGATCTTGGGCAGCATGCCACCCGACAGCGTGCCGTCGGCGAACAGCTCGTCGATCTCGCGCGCGGACAGGTCGGTGAGCAGCTTGCCGTTCTTGTCGAGCACGCCGGGCGTGTTGGTCAGCAGCATCAGCTTCTCGGCCTTCAGCACCTCGGCCAGCTTGCCGGCGACGACGTCGGCGTTGATGTTGTAGCTCTCGTTGTGCTCACCGAAGCCGATCGGGCTGATCACCGGGATGAACTGGTCGTCCTGCAGCGCACGC
>DATKJN010000118.1:0-6224 GCA_035543655.1 Burkholderiaceae bacterium
CGCCCAGCACCGCGCCGCGGTTGTTGCCGGCGCCGCCGACGATCAGCATGGCCCACATCTGGAACGTGAGGATCGGCAGGAAGTCTTCGGGCGCGATATAGCCGACGAAATGCGCGAGCAGCGCGCCGCCGAGGCCCATCAGCATGCTGCCGATCACGAAGCTCTGCAGCCGGAATACGAACGCACGTTTGCCGAGCGATGCCGCCGCGTCTTCGTCTTCTCGGATCGCGCGCAGCACGCGGCCCCACGGGCTGCGCACGAGGCGCTCGAGCGCCAAATACGCCGTCGCGAGCACCGCCACCGCGATGCCGAGGTACGCCAGGTTCCACGCGATGCCACTGCCGAGCCAGCCCTGCAGTGGCTTGGGAATGAACTGCACGCCGAACGGTCCGCCGGTGAGCCGCTGCGCATTGACCGCGACCAGCTGGATCGTCACTGCGATGCCGAAGGTGGTGATGGCGAGGTAGTCGTTGCGCAGCCGCAGCGCCAGCGCACCGACGAACAGGCCCGCGACGCCCGACGTCACCATCGCAGCAAGCCAACCCAAGGCCACCGGCCAGCCGAAGCCGCCGAACCGCTCGGGCGTGTCGGGCGTGGTGAGGATCGCCGACGTGTACGCCCCCACCGCAACGAAACCGGCCACACCGACATTGAACAGCCCGGTGTAGCCCCACTGCAGGTTGAGGCCGAGCACGATCACCGCGAAGGTGACCGCGAACACGAGAAAGAACGTGCCGTACGACAGCCAGCCCGCGAGATCGGCCATCAGCGTCGCTCTCCGAACAGGCCGTTGGGCCGCACCAGCAGGATCGCCGTCAGCACGAAGAACGCGGTCGCCGCGCGGTACTCGGCACCGATCCACGACACCGCCGCGCTCTCGGCGATGCCGACGATCAACCCGCCGAGCACCGCGCCCCACACCGAGCCGATGCCGCCGAGGATGGCGGCGGCGAACAACGGCAGCAACAGGTCCAGCCCCAGCGTGGGCCGCAACTGCACAGTGAGTCCGGCGAACACGCCGGCGACCGCCGCGAGCACGCCGCCGATGACCCAGGTGGCGCGCAGCACGCGCTCGGGGTCGATGCCGGCGACGCGTGCGAGCTCGGGGTTGAGCGAGGTCGCGCGCATCGCACGGCCGAGCGTGCTGCGCGACAGGAACAGCTGCACCGCAACCACGGTGACCGCGGTGAGCGCGAGCACGAACAACTGGTCGGGCGTGATGCGCATGCCGCCGGCCACGCTGCGCGGCAACAGCGGCAGCGCGATCTGCAGCTCCTGCGAGTAGTACTGCGGCACGCCGCCGTAGAGGAACAGCAGCGTGTTGCGCAGCGCCAGCGCGGCACCAAAGCTGGCGATCACCAGCGTGATCGCACCCTGCTTGCGCAAGCGCTTGAACAGCGCCGTGTCGAGCGCGAGCACGAGCAGTGCCACCACCACCGCCGCGACGCCGATCGCCGCCAGCAGCGGCCAGCCGAACGACAGCGGCGCGATCGGCCGAGCGCCGCCCGCCACCGCGACAAACATGGCCAATGCCGTGAATGCCGCGTAAGCGCCCCACGCGAGCAGCTCGCCGTGGCCGAAGTTGGCGAAGCGCAGGATCGAGAACGTGAGCGTGAGGCCGATCGCGCCCAGCGACACGACCGAACCGATCACCAGGCCATCGGTGAGGATCTGCAGCATCGTCAGCGCACCGGCTCTGCAGCGGCGTGTTTTCCGAGGTAGAGCTCGGCGATGCGCGCGTCGCTGCGCAACTCGGCGCACGGCGCCACCACGCGCTCGCGGCCTTCGACAAGCACCGCCGCGCGATCGGCGAGCGCGAGCGCTGCCTGCACGTTCTGCTCGACCAGCAGCACCGACACGCCGCGGTTGCGCACCTCGCGCAGCTTGTCGAACACTTGGCCCACCAGCTTCGGGCTCAAGCCGGCCGAAGGTTCGTCGAGCACCAGCACGCGCGGGCGTGCGATCAACGCGCGCGCCACCGCGAGCATCTGGCGCTGCCCGCCCGACAGCCGCCCCGCGCTCAGGCGCCGCTGTCGCTCGAGGTCGGGGAACATCGCGTACACCGGCGGCAGCCGCTCGCGCTTGTCGGCACCGAGCAGCGCGGCGGCAAGCTCGAGGTTTTCGGAAACACTGAGATTGGCGAACACGTTGTCGGTCTGCGGCACGAAGGCCAACCCCTCGAACACCATGCGATGCGCCGGTACCGTGGTGATGTCGCGGCCGTGCAGCGACACGCGGCCGGCGAACTTGGGCACCAGCCCGGCCGCGGCCTTCACCAGCGTGGACTTGCCGGCGCCGTTGGGACCGAGCACGGCAAGGATTTCTCCGGCGTCCAGCGTGAGCGATGCGCCGCGCACGATCGGCAGGCCGGGTTCGTAGCCCGCCTCGAGCCCTTGCACGTCGAGCGCTGGCGCGCCCGTCATGCCGCCGTTCCGAGATAGGCCTCGACGACGCGCGCGTCGCGCAGCACCGAGGCGGCGTCGCCCGAGGTCAGCAGCTGGCCCTGCGCCATCACCATCACCGGGCGGCACAGGCTGATCACGAGGTCCATGTTGTGCTCGATGATCAGGAATGTGGTGCCGCTGCGATTCAGCGCCGCGATCTTGTCGACGATGACATCGAGCAGCGCCGGATTGACGCCGGCGCCGGGCTCGTCGAGCAGCACGAGTTTCGGCGCCGACACCATCACACGCGCCAACTCGAGCAACTTGCGTTGGCCGCCCGACAGCACACGCGCCGGCTCGTCCTGCAAGGCCGCGAGGCCGACGAAGTCGAGCCAGTGGCGTGCCGCCTCGCGCGTGCGACGCTCGACCGCGGCCACCGCGGCAGGCCGCAGCCAGTTGGCCCAGAAGCGCTCGCCGAGCTGGCCCGTGGGCGCCAGCATCACGTTTTCCAGCACGCTCATCTGCGGAAACGGCCGTGGGATCTGGAACGTGCGTGCGAGGCCGGCGGCAAACACGCGCGACGGCGGCGCACCGCCGATCGACACGCCATCGACGCGCACGCCGCCGGACGTCGGCGCCATGAAGCCCGCCAGGCAGTTGAACAGCGTGGTCTTGCCGGCGCCGTTGGGGCCGATCAACCCGCCGATCGCGCCGCGCTCGAGCGCGAACGAGACGCCGTCGACGGCGCGTTGCCCGCCGAAGACTTTGGTAACCTCAGTCGCCTCCAACAGAGCGCCGCTTGCCACCGCGGCGAGGATACATGGCCGACGACCGCTTCGAGCTCTACGACCTGCGCGTCGAGGTCGTCGCACCCGAGGGCGCCGTGATCCTGTGCCATGCGAAGGCGGGTGACTGGTTCGAGGTGCGCGGCGAGATGCTGCACTTTCCGCCGGGCCAAGGGTTTTCGATGTATTCGTTGGCCGCCCTGCTGCCGCTGTTGCCGGCCAAACAACGAGCCACCGACGCCAACGACTGGATGACCAGCGATGCCGAGGTGGCGTGCCCCGACCCGCATTGCCCGACGCGCTTTCGCATCACGCGGCTGGGCAAGCGCAGCTTCAGCCACGCCGAGACCACCGCGGTGCCGTTGCCGGACCGGCCATGATCGAAACGGTCGAGCTGGCGCCCGGCTACCGCATCCCGCGCATCGTGCGCGGCGGCTGGCAACTCGCCGGCGGCCACGGCGAGGTGGACCGCGAACGCGCGGTGCGCGACATCGCGGCCTTCGTCGATGCGGGCTTGAACACGGTCGACGGCGCCGACATCTACACCGGTGTCGAAGCGCTCTACGGCGAGTTCAATGCGCGCCGCCGCGCCGCGGGCCAGGCGCCACTGCAGGTGCACACCAAGTGCGTGCCCGATTACGACGACCTCGCACGGGTCGACGCCGCCTACATCCGTCGCATCGCCGAACGGTCGCTCGACCGGCTTCAGGTGCGGCGGCTGGACCTCGTGCAGTTCCACTGGTGGGACTACCACGTGCCGGGCTGCATTGACGCCGCATTGGCGCTCCGCGATCTGCGCGCCGAGGGACGCATCGCGCACCTGGGTGGCACCAATTTCGACAGCGAACACACCGCGGCGATGCTCGACGCTGGTGTGCCTTTGGTCAGCATGCAGGTGCAGTACTCGCTGCTCGACCGCCGACCCGAGGCACGGCTGGTGCCGCTCGGCCAACAGCGCGGCGTGCAACTGCTGTGCTACGGCACCTTGGCCGGTGGCTTCTTCTCCGAGCGCTGGCTCGGCGCACCGGAGCCCACCGAGCTGACGAACCGCTCGTTGATCAAGTACAAGCTGGTCATCGACGATTGCGGCGGGTGGAGCGCGTTCCAATCGCTGCTGCAGATCGTGAAGTCGATCGCCGAACGGCACCGCACGTCGATCGCGGCGGTGGCCACGCGCTGGGTGCTCGACCAGCCCGGCGTGGCGGCGGCGATCGTCGGCGCGCGCTATGCGGATCATTTGAACGACACACTGGCCGTGTTTTCGCTGCGGCTCACCGACGCAGACCGCGCGTCGCTGGCGCCGTGGCTGGCGACCCATCCCGGGCCGCCAGGCGACACCTACGCGCTGGAGCGCGACAAGAGCGGCCGCCACGGCCGGATCATGAAGTACAACCTCAACAAGTCCTGAAGGAGCTGCACGATGCGCACCGCGATCGCCCTCTCGTCCCTCGCCGTGGTGGCTGCGCTCGCGCCATCGTCGATCAACGCGCAGACACCGTCGTGCGCGCACACCGTCGGCGTGGTCGTCGAGTTGACGGGTGCGGCCGGCCGCTTCGGCCAGGCCGCATCGAAGTCGGTCGAGCTCGCGTTCAACGAACTCAACAAGGCCGCGGGCGCGGGCGGCATCGCCGGCTGCCGGCTCGGGTTCGAACTGCGCGATTCGCAGAGCCAGGGCACGGTGGCGGTCGACCAGGCGCGGCAACTCGTCGACCTGAAGAAGGTGCCGGCGATCATCGGCGGCATCATCAGCTCGGTGTCGATTCCGGTCGTCACGTCGGTCACCGGGCCGGCCGGCGTGGTGCAGATCTCACCCGCGTCGACGTCGCCCACGCTGACCAAGCTCGGCAACGAAGGCAAGACCGGCGGCTGGTTCTTCCGCACCATCACCAGCGACGCGCTGCAAGGCACGGCCGCGGCGAAGTACGCGATCGACAACGACATGAAGACGTTGGCGATCATTCACGTGAACAACGACTTCGGCGTCAACATGCTGGCCGAGTTCCGCCGTGCCTTCGAGGCATTGGGCGGCAAGGTGACCAGCGTGACGCCGTACAACGCACAGCAGCCCTCCTACGCGGCCGAGGTGACCAACGCGCTGAAGGGCGATCCGCCGGCGCTGTACTTCATCGGCTATCCCGGTGACGGCACGACCATCGTTCGCACCTGGATCCAACAGGGCGGCCCGCAGCGCTTCCTGCTCAACGACGGCATGAACGCCGCCGACTTCATCAAGGGCGTGGGTCCGCAGTACCTCGCCAATGCGTTCGGCACGTCGTCGGGCACGACCAAGACGCCGTCGACCGAGTTCTTCACGCAGGCCTATCCCGTGATGAGCGGCGGCTTCGATGCCGGCGCGCCGGCGGCCGACCGCGCGTTCGACGCCGCGGCGATCCTCGGCCTGGCCATCGCGCACGCCGGCAAGTTCGAGGCGGCAGCGATTCGCGACTCGATCCGCAAGGTCACCGAACCCGGCGGCGAGGTGGTGCACGCCGGCCCGCAAGGCTTCGCGCGCGCGCTGCAGCTCATCAAGGACAAGAAGCCGGTGCGCTACGTCGGCGTGATCGGTGCGGTGCAGTTCGACAAGAACGGCGACATCGTCGGGCCGTTCCGCACCTGGCGCATCACCAACGGCGAGGTCGCGACCGTGGGCCAGATGTCGATGGAAGACGTGCAGGCGGTGCAGGCGAAGCTGCCGAAGTGAGGTCGGAGCGACCTGAACGCACGCTGCTCGCGCCCGGGCTCGAGATTGCGCGCGTGGTCACCGGCCTGTGGCAGGTGGCCGACATCGAGCGCCGCGCTGGCCGCGATATCGACCCCGCGCAGGGTGCGAGCTGGCTCGCCGACTACGTCGCCGCCGGCTTCGATGCCTTCGACATGGCCGACCATTACGGGTCGGCCGAAGCCATCACCGGTGCGTTGCTGCAAAGCCCGCAGGGCCGCGGCGTGCGTGCGTTCACCAAGTGGTGCCCCGCGCCGGGGCCGATGACGCGCGAGGTCGTGCGCGCCGGGGTGCAGCGTTCGCTCGATCGGCTGCGCGTCGCGCGCATCGACCTGC
>DATKJN010000119.1:0-4860 GCA_035543655.1 Burkholderiaceae bacterium
GACGCGGTCAGGCCGATGGGCATCGTGGTGGCGATGGGCTTCATGGCCGGGGTCAACGTGACCTTCGACGTGCGCAACTTCTTCTTCGGGCAGAAGCAGCTGCGCGGCACGTTGATCGCCGACATCGAAGACTTCGCGGCGCAGTTCGACTCGATCCGCGCCGGCAGGATCAAGCCGGTGATAGACAGCGTGCTGCCGCTGGCCGAGGCCGCGCGAGCGCACGAGCGGATCGCCAACAACCAGGCCCAAGGCAGCCTGGTCTTGCTGCCCTGGGCGACTTGACGCGCGGGCGCACAAGGCGCCGAATCGCCGGGTTGGAGCGAGGCGCGCCGAACATGACACTGCAGCCACTGCTGGGCATCGATCTGCCGATCATCCAGGCGCCGATGGCAGGGGCGCAGGGCCATGCGCTCGCCGCCGCGGTGTCGAACGCCGGCGGGCTCGGCTCCTTGCCTTGCGCGCTGCTCGATCCCAAGAGCCTGCGCCAAGAACTCCAAGCGCTCACGGGGCGAACGAGCCGGCCCTACAACGTCAACTTCTTCTGCCACCAGCCGCCGGCGTCGGACGGCGCGCGCGAGACGGCCTGGCGCACGGCGCTGTCGCCGTACTTCCGGGAACTCGGCGTCGACGCGGCCAGCGTGCCGACGGGGCCCTTGATCGCCCCCGTCGGCGCCGAAGTCATCGACGCGCTGGCGGAGTTCCGGCCCGCCGTCGTGAGCTTCCACTTTGGCTTGCCAAGCGTCGATCTGCTCGCACGGGTGCGCGCGCTCGGTGCCAAGATCATCTCGTCGGCCACCACGGTCGACGAAGCGCGCTGCCTGGAAGCGCACGGCGTCGATGCGATCGTCGCGCAAGGCCTGGAGGCCGGCGGACATCGGGGGATGTTTCTGTCCGAAGACCCGACGACGCAGATCGGCACGTTGGCCCTGCTGCCGCAAGTCGTGCGCGCCGTGCGGATCCCTGTCGTGGCCGCCGGTGGCATCGCCGATGCACGGGGCGTCGCGGCCGCGATGGCGTTGGGTGCAGCGGGAGTTCAGGTCGGCACGGCGTTCCTGCTCTGCCACGAGGCCACGCCGAACGCCATCTATCGCGCGGCGCTGAAGGGCGAAGCGGCGAACCACACCGCGCTCACGAACGTGCTCTCCGGACGGCTCGCACGCGCCATCTCGAACCGCATCGTGCGAGAGCTCGGCCCCATCAGCGCCATCGCGCCGGAGTTTCCGCTGGCGCTCGGGCCGATCCTGGCGCTGCGCGCGAAGGCCGAGGGCCAAGGTTCGCATGAGTTCTCTGCGCTGTGGTGTGGCCAGAACGCCAGCGGCTGCAGAGAGATCGCGGCCGCCGAGCTGATGCGCGAGCTGGCCGCGGCGGTCCGATAGCCACCGCTCGCCTCATCGCGCGGCCAGCCTGCCGGCGACGATCGCCGGTGGCTACACCCTCACTGCGCGCCCACGTTTCCCGCCGAGTACGGCGTGGCCCTCACACCCGACGGCAGCTGCAGCGCCTGGCGCCCGCCGCTGACCCGATTGCCGTCGATCGCCACATCGTTGTTCGGCCCGAACATGCGGATGCCGACCTGCTGCCCGTTCTGCGTGATGTCGTTGCGCAGGATCTGCACGCCGGCGTTCGGCGACGATTTGGCGAACAGCATCACGGCCGCGTGGCCGATGGCCGGGTTGCCGCAGTTGATCAGCGTGTTGTTGCGCGCGATCACGTTGCTGATCGGCATCGTCTTCCAGCTGTCTTCCTGCGCCAGATAGAGGCATGCGGCACCTTGGTTGTCGCTGAGGCGGTTGTTCTCGTAGAGCACATCGGAGCCGCCCACCACGCTCATGGAGCGCCCGCCCAGGTTGCGGCTGACCGTGTTGCGCACCGCGGTGATGTGGTGCGTGATGCCCTCGTCGCGCTGGTAGCTCACCACGGCGATGCCATCGTCGCCGGTGTCGTGGATCACGTTGCCGGTGATGGTGATGTAGCTCGAGCCGCCGGTGATGTGGATGCCGTCGGCCAGCGTGTTGCTGACGCGGTTGTTCGAGATGGTGCCTCGCGTCGCGCCGCGCGCGGTCTGGATGCCGGTGGCCGTGGAGCCGTCGATCGTCACGTTGTCGATCACGAACTGGCTGGCGCCGAACGGCACGATGCGCGCGCCCTCCCGCGGCGGGTGGCGCTTGGTGGGTTTGACGCCGGTGAGCTTGAGGTTGCGCACCTCCGACCCGGAGCCGCGCAGGATGAGGGCCGCCTGCAAGGGATCGAGCGCCCACAGCACCGACGCGTCGCCGCGCCCGATCAGTTTGACCCCGTCGAGCTTGAGCACACCGCCGTAGGCGCACGTGGCGGCCGGCAGCACCACCGGCAGGCCCTTGGACTTGGCGCTGTCGATGGCGGCCTGGAGCGCGGCCTTGTCGTCGGTGTCGCCGTCGCACTTGGCGCCCGTCTGCATCGGGTTCACGCCGCGCAGCTCGGTGGAGGCTTTCAGTTCGGGTTGCTGTGCGCCGGCGACCGACGACAGCACGGCGAGCAGCCAGGCAAAACGCGTCAAGTTGACCTCCGCTAGCGGGCGCAGCAAGCGCAACTCCGTGCAGGAGCAAACGACGCGCCTGCCCTTCGCGAGCCGGCCAAGTGCTTACACATCCCGCGCTCGCAGCGTCTGCTTCGCGAAGTCGATGAAGGCGCGCAGCTTCGGCTGCTGCTGGCTGCGCCTGGGAAAGTACAGGTGCAGGCCCGGCCCGCTGATGCAGTACGCCGACAACACGGCGCGCAGGCGCTTGGCCTTGATGTCGCGCGCCGCCACCAGGTCGGCCGTGTAGACCAGGCCGGTGCCGGCCCTGGCCAGTGCAATCATCGTCAGGTGGTCGTTGACGATGATGCCGCCGGCCACGTCGACCGACAGCGGCCGCCCGTTGTTCTGGAACTGCCAGCGGTAAACCGTCTTGGCGGTCGGAAACCGATAGCCGATGCATTGGTGCTGCAGCAACTCCTCGGGTTTCCTGGGCACGCCGTGTCTCGCCAGGTAGGCCGGCGTGCCAAGCACGCGCCAGCGAAAGCCCGGCGTCAGGCGCACGGCCACCATGTCGCGCTCCACGAAGTCGCCGACGCGCATGCCGGCGTCGAAACCCTCGTTGGCGATATCGACCGATGCATCGTTGACGTCGAGCTCCACCTTGATGTCGGGGTAAGCCGCGCGAAAACCCGGCAGCACCGGCAGCACCACCAGATCGAGTGCGATGCGCGGCACCGAAAGGCGCAACACGCCGCTGGGCCGCTGGCGCAGCGCATCGATCTCGCCCAGCGCCTCGGTGATCTCGCCGGTGGCCGAGCGCAGGCGCCGGTGCAGTTGCGCCCCGGCCTCGGTGAGCGCCACGCTGCGCGTGGTGCGCAGGAACAGCGGCATGCCCACCCGCGCCTCCAGCGCCTTGACGGCCTGGCTCACGGCTGCGGCCGACACGCGCAGTTGCGCGGCCGCAGAGCGAAAACTGCCCTGTTCGGCCACGGCCATGAACTCGGTCAAGCCCGAGAAGACGTCGATGCGTGCCATGGGTCTGGAGCCCGATGCGGTGTGGAATTGCTAAGTTCAACTTTACAGCGCATCTCGACTGCGTGGCTTCCGCTGCGGCTCCTGGCTGACCATACTGAGCGCCAGATCGACACCGGAGCCTCGCAAATGGAACTCTTCTTCTCGCCACTGGCCTGCTCGATGGCCTCGCGCATCACGCTGTACGAAGCGGGCGCCACCGCCACCTTCACCGAGGTGGACGCCAAGACCAAGCGCACCTCGTCGGGGCTGGACTACTACACCGTCAACCCGCTCGGGCTGGTGCCGGCGCTGCGCCATCCCAGCGGTGAGATGCTGTTCGAGAACGCAGCGATCCTGCAGGCCTTGGCCGACCTGCACCCGCAGGCGGCGCTGGCGCCGCCCGCGGGCTTTGCGCGTTCGGTGCTGCAGCAATGGCTGTCGTTCATCGGTACCGAGCTGCACAAGGCGCTGTTCATTCCGCTGTTCGACAAGGCGCAGCCTGCGGCTTCGCGCGACAAGACCTTGCAAACGGGCGCCAGGCGCTTGGCCGTGCTGCAGGCGCACCTGGAGCGGCGCGAGTTTCTGCTGGACGCGTGGAGCGTGGCGGATGCCTACCTGACCACGGTGCTCAACTGGCACGTGACTGCCGACGTCGACCTGGCGCGCTGGCCGGCGGTCAAGGCCTACTTCGAGCGCATGTGTGCCCGCCCTGCCACCGCGAAGGCGATGTCCGAAGAGCGCGCGCTCTATGCCGAAGAGTTGCGGCGGCATTGAGATCGAGGGGAGTCACATGAACGCAGAAGACCGCAATCACCTGGTGCGCAGTGGCAGCGCGCAATGGACCGGGACCCTTGCCAACGGCGAAGGCCACCTGAGCACCGCCAGTGGCGCGCTGCAGGACCAGCGCTACGCCTTCGCCACGCGCTTCGCGCAGGAGCGAGGGACCAATCCCGAAGAGTTGATCGCCGCGGCGCACGCCGGTTGCTATTGCATGGCGCTGGCCTACGCGCTGGGGCAGGCTGGCACGCCGCCGGAGCAGATCGAGGCCACCGCGTCGTTGTCGCTGCAGCTGAGCCCACAGGGCCCGAGCGTGACCGGCGTGCAACTCAGGGTGCAGGCTCGCGTGCCCGGCATCTCCGCGGCCGAGTTCGAGCAGCACGCTCAACTGGCCAAGACCAGCTGCCTCGTGTCACGCCTGCTCAACGTGGAAGTGACTCTCGACGCCGAGCTCCTCGATTGAGGCCCAACCACTGGTTCGCGAAGTGTTCAGTGCGGGCAACCTCCCCGCGATCAGCATCCCAGCACATGGATCCCCGGCACCCACACCGTGGAGGGCATAGCGGCCGCTG
>DATKJN010000120.1:0-2200 GCA_035543655.1 Burkholderiaceae bacterium
TCGGCATTCTACAAGCGCGCCGACGGCACCGGCACGATCACCTGCAAGAACGGCCAATCGATGGCCGTGAAACTCGCGGCGCGCGGCGGCGGATTGTCGGCGGGCAAGTCGACCATTCGTGATGGCCACGGCGAGTTCGCCGGGGTCCACAACATCGAGGACGTGCTGGGCAGCTACGCCAGCGCCGAGGCGCACGCCGGCGCGGTGAAGTCTTCCAAGGCGCAGGCCATGACCAAGGGCGAAGTGTCGCTGGCGCTGAGTGGCACCGGCGATGGCTGGGACCTCGGCATCGCGTTCGGCAAGTTCAAGATTTCGAGGCAGTAACGTCGCGCGAAAACATCGGCGGGGGCAGTTTGCGCGACTGCCCGAGGCAGGCCGTGAACTCGGCGCCGAACAGGAAGATCTGCGCCGAGTAATACAGCCACAGCAGCAGCGCGGCGAATGAAGCCGCGGCGCCGTACGCGGTGGGCTGGGTCGCGTGCCCGAGATACAGCCCGATCGCCCAGCGTCCCAGGTGGAACAGCAGCGCGGTGACCAGCGCGCCGATGAACACGTGGCGCCATGGCAGGCGCCGCGCCGGCAGGTACCGGTACATGAGCGCGACCAGCCCGGTGCCCAGGCCGATGGACAGCAGGAAGTCGAGCGCCGCGAACATCCCCACCATGCCTTCGAAGTGGCGCAGTGCATAACCGCGCAGCGCCGCCAGCGCCGTGGTGATGGTCAGCGAGACCAGCAGCAGGAAACCGATCGCGAGGATGAAACCGAACGACACCAGGCGCGAACGCAGGAAGGCGCGCCAGCTGCGCGGCTCGGCGACACGGCCACCCCAGATCTGCTGCAGGGCGCCTTCGAGCGCGGCAAACACGGTGCTCGCGCCCACGATCAGCATCACCACGCTCACCACGGTCGCCCAGGTGCCCTCTTCCGAGCGCGCGCTGTCCATGGCCTGCAGGATCAGCTCGGCGCTTTGCCGGCCGAACAACAAGGTGACCTGGGAATGCAGGTAGGAGTACGCGACCTGGTCGCCCACGATCCATCCCGCGAACGTCACGATGATGATGAGCAACGGCGCGAGTGAAAACGCGCAGTAGAACGCCAGCGCGGCACTGATGCTCGAGGCCTGGTCGGCCAGCCAGTTGTCGGTCGTGCCGCGCAGGATGGACCACAGGCTGCGGCGACTGGTCATGGAAGTATTCTGCAGCCTGCGCACCCACGCGGATGCGCCGGGCCTGTCGGCCATGCGCAGCAAGACGCGACAGCGTCCGCCTACAAACTACTGCGCGCGCCAGCCGGAGCTGGAATGCAGCCTGAATCCGCCGCCTTCCCGGCTGATCAGCAGCGCCGGCACATTGCCGGACTCCGCGACCCGCAGCGCCGCATCCGGGTCCATGACCATGAACATGGTGGCCAGCGCATCCGCCTCCATGCAGGTGGCGCCGAGCGCGGTGGCCGACAGCGTCGCGTGCTCCACCGGCGAGCCGGTCCGCGGGTCGATGATGTGTGAATAGTGGCGCCCGTCGCTCTCGAAGAAGCGCCGGTAATCACCCGCGGTGGCGATGCTCCGGTCGTGCAGTGCGACCACGGCCGGC
Source organism: Burkholderiaceae bacterium (assembly GCA_035543655.1). Lineage (GTDB taxonomy): Bacteria > Pseudomonadota > Gammaproteobacteria > Burkholderiales > Burkholderiaceae_C > JAEUPI01. The sequence goes on from DATKJN010000120.1 coordinate 1,590, forward strand.
ACGATGCGCGGCGCACCCGAGGGATCGTCGGCCGCCGGCTGCTCCACGGCCACCTGCCAGGCGTCACCGCGTGGATTGCGGCCGCGCGCCCGCAGCTTGCCCGACAGGTCGATGAGGTAGTTAGTGACGCCCTGCGCGTCCAGGTATTCGGCCACGCGGTCCACGCCGCGGCCCTTGCCCAGCGACGAGAGGTCGATGCGCATGCCCGGCTGCTTGCGCGCCCGGTCGGCCGTGTCGTCAACCTGTACCTTGCGCCAGCCCACGCGTGCGCGGGCTGCCTCGATGGCCGCCGTGTCGGGCACTTGGTTCGTGGCGGGGTCGGGGCCGAATCCCCACAGGTTCACCAGCGGGCCGACGGTGACGTCGTAGGCTCCGTCGCTGCGCGCGGCCAGCGTGAGCGCATAGCGCAGTACCGCCGCAAGCTCGGGGTCGATATCGACCCACGCGCCGGATTCATCGTCGTTGAAACGGCTCAGCGCGGAATCCGCGCGCCAGGTGCTCAGCGCCTGGTTCACGGCCTCGAAACGTGCCTGTGCACCCGACTGCAGGTCGGCGGCCGGCCGCGGCAAGACGCCGGCGATCTTCACCGTCCAGGCGCTGCCCATGGTCTC
>DATKJN010000121.1:0-8478 GCA_035543655.1 Burkholderiaceae bacterium
CGCCACCGCGTCGATCAGCGCTCGGGCCACACCCTTGCCGCGCGCTGCCTGCAACGTGAACAGGTCCTGCAGGTAGCAGTTGCTCGGTGCCCAGACCGACGTGTGGAACAGGTAGTGCGCGATGCCGACCAGTTGCCCATCGACCCAACCGGCCAGTCCGAACACGCCATCGCGGGCCAGCAGGCGGGTCCACGCCGTGTCGTACTCGGCGTCGCTGGTCGGCGTGTTGTAGAAGGCCTTGTAGCCGCGCGCCAGCACCTCCCACGCCGGGCGGTCCGCGGGTTTCAACGGCTCGATTTCAACGCTCATGGTGTGGCTGTCCTCGTTGCGGAGGTGATCATGCCGGCTCGGTCGGCACGACCTCGTAGTTGACCTTCGGGAAGTGCACGCGCACCGTGCCTAGATCGGCCACCTCGCGCGTCACGGTCACATGGCGATCCGACACGGCGCTGAGCACCCCGGTGACCGGATCGCGACCGTAGTCGTCGGGCACCACGCTCACCGCGCGACGCAACCGTGTGTCGTCGACCATGGGCCATGGTGGCGTCCATGCAGTGGCTCCTTGCGCGGCGCGCACGGCCTGCAAGGCATCGTCGGCGGTGCGAGGTTGCGCGTCGCCATGCCCAATGAGGGCCATGCGGTCGGCCCATGCAGCCAGCGCCGTGAAGTGCGACAGCAGCGCTTCACGCCGCGGCTGGGCACGCAACCACCAGACCGTGTGGTAGGCCGAGAAGTCGGCGGCGCAGGGTTCATCGCCACACAGAAAGGCGTGCTCGCCGAGCAGGCCCTGCAACACCCCCAGGTACGACAGCACGTGGTCGCGCGCGCTGTCGCGCGCGGCGCCCGACCGTTGCGTGTCGACCGCCGGCGCCATGAACGGCGCCCGGTCGCGCAGAAATTCACCGGGATGGATGCCGGCGCGCTGCAGGGCCTGCAGATCGTCGCGGCTCTCGAAGCGCACCGGGCCCATCGCCAGGAACACCCGCGGCTCGGCCCATTGCGCGATCAGCGTGGACAACGCTCGTGTGGGCGCTGGCATCAGGGGCCGCTCGGGGTGCACGCTATCCAGCACGTCGGGCAGCAGCCGCGTGTCGCAGAAGAGGTCGGCGCCACGCTGCAGCACCGGGATGCGGCGGAAACCGCCGAGCAGTTGCTGCAGCACCGGCCGTGGCGGCACCATCGGCACGTCGATCGAGCCCCATGCGAGTCGCTTGTGTCCCAGCAGCAAGCGCGCCTTCTCGGCATAGGGCGAAGCCGCGTAGTGGTGCAGCAGCCATTCGGCCATCACGCGCCCTTCAGGTGAGGCGCGACGACTTCGCGTGTCTGCGCGCTGCTCACCACCGGGATGAACTCGAAGCTCACGCCCGAGCCGCGCAGGCGCAGCACCCACTCCTGCAGCAGCCGCGCGTCGTCGCACTCCATCAACTGGAAGCAGCGCGAGAAGTTGGGTTCGACCCAGCTGTCGACGTACGTCAGCCCGTCCGGCAACGAACGCCCCTTGTCGCGCACGCGCTCGTAGATCGGCACCATGTCGTTGTCGCGGAAACGCTCGATCACCATGAACAGCATGCGCATGCCCTCCCCGTTTTGCGCCGAAGCGCGCGGCCCACTCAACGCGCGCCGAAGCGCGCGATCGAACGTTCGCGTGCCCTGGCGGCTTCGATGTCGCGGTTGCGCGCCGGCGCCTGCGTGACCATTGCACCGATCAACTCACGCGCGGCATCGGCCACCTTTTGCACGGCGGCTTCGAACGCCGCCTCGTTGGCCTTGGACGGCACGGTGAAGCCGCTCAGCTTGCGCACGAACTGCAGCGACGCGTCGCGGATCTCCAGCTCGGTGGCCGGCGGCTCGAAATTGAACAAGGTCTTGATGTTGCGGCACATGACGGCAATGCCTTCTCAGTCGTGCAGATCGACCTCGGCCTCGATCTCCACCGGGATGTCGAACGGCAGCTCGGCCATGCCGACCGCGCTGCGCGCGTGGCCGCCCGCTTCGGGGCCATAGAGCTCGAGGATCAGATCGGAGAACCCGTTGATCACCGCCGGCTGCTGGTTGAAACCGGGCGCGGAATTGACCATGCCGAACACGCGATTCCACTGGCGCACGCGGTCGAGGTCGCCCAACGCACGCTGAAGGCTACCCAGGATCGTGAGCGCGACGGTGCGTGCTTGGCCGTAGCCCTGCTCCACGGTCAGCTCCCGACCCAGCTTGCCGAGCGGCTGCGCGAGCGAGCCGTCGGCGTTCTGCGGCCCGTGGCCTGAAACGAATGCGCGCGTGCCCGCGATGCGAACGAACTGGAACGGGAACTTCACGCCCGCGGGCAGCCGGATCGGCGCCGGCAACTGCAGGCCCAGCGCCGCAAGGCGCGATTCGATGGTGGACATGACAACCTCCGGTTTGCTCAGGCGCGCCGCTCGAACGCCAGCTTCAGACCCAGGCCGATCAGCACCGCGCCGCTGGTGCGATACAGCCACTTCAGCGCATCGGGCCGTCGGCGCAACCAGCCCGACAGCCGGCCTGCAGCCAGGCCGACCGGACCTTTGACGACGAACGTGAGCGCGGCGAACACCAGGCCGAGCACGAACACCGCGAGCGTCGGGTGCGACGCATCCGGCGCGACGAACTGCGGCAGGAACGCGAAATAGAAGATCGCGATCTTCGGGTTCGACACGTTGGACAGCGCGCCATCGCCGAACAAACGCGTCAACGAACGCGGTGCGCCGGACGCGCCGGCAAGTTGGTGCGAGCGCGTGCGCAGCAGTTGCACGCCCAGGTAAACCAAGTAGGCCGCGCCCACCAGCTTGAGCAGCACGAACAGCCATTCCGAGGTGCGCAGGATGGCGCCCAGCCCCAGCGTGGCGAGCAGCGTGTGGCCGACCAGCCCGACGCTGACGCCGGCCGCGGTGGCCACGCCGGCGGCCGAACCCTGGGCGATCGAGCGCGACATCACCAGGATCATGTCCTGGCCCGGCGTCACGATCAGCACGATCGACGCCACCATGAACAGCCACCAGCTCACGTCATGCATGCGCCGCTCCCGGCGCGGCGCTGCGACGCGAGCCGAAGTAACCCCACAACATGACCACCGGCACGATCAGCTCGCTGCCGAGATAGGCCAACCACACGGCGTGCGGCTGCGGCAACCCCACGATCGCCATCGAGACCAGGCGCCCCACGGCGGCCATGAACACCGCCAGCGCGATCAAGAGGATCAAGGTGGTGTGCTGGCGCACGGTGATGCCGGCCCACAGGCAGATGAAGCCCATCGACAGGTAAACGCCTGCCATGAAGCGGTGCACGTTGTCCAGGCGCGGCGTGGTGTCGGGCTGGCCGAGCAGCAGTTGCACAGAGCCGCCGAACAACGCGATCGCTGCCACGAGGAAGAGGCAGACCTGGACCACACGTTGACCAGCCGGCATGGCGCGCTCCGCGAGACGGGGAGCGGAAGTATCGCAGGCTCAGGCTGTGCCTTCGAGCGTGCGGCGCATGGCGCTCATGCCGTGGTCGATCATCGTTGCGATCGCTGGCGCCATGTCATGCGGCAGCAGGTCGGCGATCCACACCAGGCGGCAACGGCCCTCGCCGTCGGTGAACACCTGCACCGAGGCGTTGTGGTGCGACAGCCGGCCGCCGACCGCAGACCAGGCCAGGCGGCGGTCCTCCTGGTTGACATCGACGATCAACTCGCGCGCGACCATGCCATTGGCAAAGGTGACGATGCGCGCGTCGCTGCCGTCCATCTTGCAGTCGGTGACGAAGCCTTTCACCAGTCGCGTGTGCAGCGCGCCGACGTCGCGGATGGCATCCCACGCGGCGTCGGCAGCCACCGACACGTTCACTTCGCGGCGAATCGATGCCATGGCGTTCTCCTGTGTGCAGCAGGCTCCAGAGTAGCCGCGTGCGGACACGACGTCGCGCCGTTATCGGACCTGTTCATCTGTTGCACCCGAACGGCGTTCTTGCCGTCGGTAGTCAGGTCAGCGCGCGAAATGCAGCCAGAGCCCCGACGCGCCGGCGAGCGTGGCCAGAGCCGCGGCCAACGCGAGCCACAGCATGGCCCTGCGGTGCGTGTCGATGCGGCCGATCAGCTGCGCGTTCTGATCGGCAAGCGCCTTGATGAGTTCAGATGAGGCGACCAGCTGCGCATGCTGCTCGGCCAACGTCGCTTCGAGTGCGCCGATGCGGCCCTCCAGCGTCTGCAGCGCGGGGCCGTGCGCCGGCGCACCGGAGGCTTGCCGCACCGGCTGGCGCGACACCGTGCCCCACAGCTTCTTCGCGCCATCGACGACCACCGGTGCGTTGCTGATCACGTCGGACCACGGCACGCTCTTCAGAACGGTCAGCCAGCCAAACGCCACGGATGGCCTTTCAGCGCGGCTCGCGTCCGTAGATGATCGACTGCACGATGCCCGACCGGAAGCGCACGGTGGCCATCAGGTTGCCAGGACCGCGGTCGTACAGCCAGTCGTCGGTGTGGATGCAGGGCACGTAGGCGCTGGCGAAAGGCTCGGGCACGAGATACAGCGTCTGGCTGTAGAACACAGGCGCACAAAAAGTCTCCCTCAACACCGGCTGGCCGCACTTGTAGGAGACCGACAGACGGGAGTCGCCTTCGGCGGCAATGCCGCCGGTGCAGCGCAACGATTCGGCTTGGCTTGGCAGGCTGCACATCAGCGCAGCAGCGAACATCCCGATTCGACACCACGTCATGGTCGACTCCTGGTCACCGCATCGGCATTAGAGCGCATGTCGGCGCCCGAGTGCCATGGGGCACCGGCGCATCCTGGCGGCCAAAAGGGATGGCTACAGGTGCGGCGCCACGTGCGCCATCGCGCGTGACACATAGGCGTCTTTTTCGCCGACCGGGGCCACGTAGTGCAGCGCAGCAGCCGCCGCCTCGCGGCCGAGCAGGCGCGCCAGCAGCCAGGCCGCCAGGTACTGCGACGCGAGGCAGCCGCCGGCGGTGGCCACGTTGCCGTGCGCGACGAACGGCTGGTTGAGCACCTCGACGCCCGCCTCCTGCACCCAGGGTTTGGTGGTGAGGTCGGTGCAGGCCGGCAGCGAGCCGAGCAGGCCGAGCTTGGCCAGCAGCAGCGTGCCGGAGCATTGGGCAGCGATCAACTGGCGCGCCGGGTCGAGCCGCAGCTGGCCCATCAGCGACGCATCGTTGGCGATGTCGCGTGTCTTGACGCCGCTGCCGACGATCACGGCATCGGCGGCGCTCGCGTCGGCCAGCGTCGCCTGCGCCTGCACCGTCACGCCGTTCATCGACGTCACCGTCGGCGCGGGGCACGCCAGCGAGACACGCCAGTCGGTCTTGCGCACCCGGCTCAGGATGCCCAGTGCGACGATCGAGTCGAGTTCGTTGAAGCCGTCGAAGGTGAGGATGGCGATGTGCGTCACGGTCGCCGCATTTTGCGGCTCGAGCGTGCATTCAAGCGCCTGGCGTTCGCTACAGCTGTAACGTGCAGCGGCGCCAGACCGGCGGCCAGCAGACGAGCTGCCGCGTCGCCCGCCGCGCGCGACGACGGCCCGCGCGGCCGTGCGCCGAGCGCGGTCGCCCACCCCATGGTCAGCAGCGACTGCGACCACTGCATCTGCAGGCGCCACATCTGGACCCAGAGCGCCATGCCCGATTGGTAGAACGCCAGCACCTTCTCGTGCCCCATGCGCGCGAATTCGCGCCGATCCAGCGCCGAGGGATTTGTGCCGGCAGTGGCCATGCGCGAAAGGCGGTGCGCCACCACCTGCGGCGCCGCCCAGGCCAGTTCGACCGACTGCGCGGCCAGCCGCTGCGAAGGGTTGCGTCGGGATGCCATGCGGTCAGTGCTCCGGTTGGTGGCACACCGCTTCGACGTTGTGCCCATCGGGCGCGATGACGAACGCGCCGTAGTAGTGGGGGTGGTATTGCGCGCGGATGCCGGGTGCGCCGTTGTCAGTGGCCCCGGCCGCCAGCGCGGCGGCATGGAAAGCGCGCACCTGCGCACGGTTGGCGGCCGCGAACGCGACGTGAATCCGCCCAGGCGGCGGACCGAACGAACCGATCCAGAACTCGCCCTTGCCATCCTTGCCGAACATCGCCCAGCCTTCGCCATCCAACGCGATGCCGATGCCCAGCGGCTGGAGCGCGCGCAGATAGAACGCCTTGCTGCGGTCGAAGTCGCTCACGTTGAATCCGATGTGGTCGAGGATCATCACGCACCCATGAAAGTCGGTTCAGCATAGATGGGATCGTCTCGCATCCCGTCGGGGCGCCCCAAGGCCCGGTCGTGCCGAGGGTCGCTCGCGGGGCCGCCGCTATGCTGCGCATCGGCATGCAAGAACGATGGATCCGAGTCAGCCTGGCCGCGCAGCAGCTCGAGCTGCGCGAAGGTGACACCTGCCACCGAATCTATCCGGTGTCCACCGGCCTGAACGGCGCGGGTGAGCGCATCAGCAGCGAACAAACGCCGCGCGGCGCGCACGAAGTGGCGGCACTGATCGGCGACGCGGCGCCCTGCGGCGCGGTGTTCGTCGGCCGGCAGTTCACCGGCCAGATCTGCACCCCGGCGCTGCGCGCCGACCAACCGGCGCGCGACTGGATCCTCACGCGCATCGTCTGGCTCGCGGGCCTCGAAGACGGACGCAATCGGGGCGGCGACGTCGACACGTTCTCGCGCTACATCTACATCCACGGCACACCCGACGACGAGCCGATGGGCGTGCCGCACTCGCATGGCTGCATCCGCATGCGCAACGCCGACGTGATCGAGCTGTTCGACCAGTTGGCGGTCGGCACCCGCGTGCAGATCGACGAGTAGCGTCAGAGCCGCAGGTACAGCGCCTCGAACGCCGCGCGCCATGACGGCTGCTGCGGCGCCCAGCCGAGTTCGCGCGACGGGATCTCCACAGACCCCGGGCGCTTCCGCAGCGACGCCGTCAGAGTTGCGTGGAGTAGCCGCCGTCCACGGGGATCGCGGTGCCGGTGACGAAGTCCGATGCCGCGCTCGACAAGAACACCGCAATGCCCGCGAAATCGTCGATTGCACCCCAGCGCCCGGCCGGCGTGCGCGCCAACACGCGCTCGTTCAAGCCCTCCAGCTGCTGGCGCGCCCGCTGGGTCAGGTCGGTGTCGATCCAGCCGGGCAGGATGGCGTTGACCTGGATGCGCTCGGGCGCCCATGTCACCGCGAGCGACTTGGTGAGCTGCACCAGGCCGCCCTTGCTCGCGCCATAAGCCGGCGCGAACGAGGCGCCGAAGATCGACAGCATCGAGCCGATGTTGATGATCTTGCCGCCGCCGCCGCGCTTCATGTGCGGGTAGACGGCGCGGGCGCAGACGAAGACGCTGGTCAGGTTGGTGTCGATCACCTGCTTCCAATCGTCCAGCGGCATCTCGTGCGCCGGCTTGCGGATGTTGATGCCGGCGTTGTTCACCAGGATGTCCAGCCGGCCGCAGCGTCGCACGGTCTCATCGACCATCGTTTGCACGGCGGCTTCGTCGGTCACGTCGACCGCAAGCGCGAAAGCGTCGGAACCCAGCGCCTTCAGTTCGCGCACCGCGGTGCTCGATTTCTGCTCGTTGCGCGCCGCCACCACCACGCGCGCGCCGGCCTTGGCCAGCCCCTTCGCCATGCCGAAGCCGATGCCGCCATTGCCGCCGGTGACGATGGCCACGCGGCCCTTCAGATCAAACATCGACACACCCTCCACAACGATTCAGTTCACTCAGGCCAGCGAGCCGAGCGAGGTGTCGCTTTCGGCGCGCGCATTGCTCACGAACAGGCGCAGCAGCGGCTGGCCTGCTTCGTGCTCCCAGACGCGGGCCTCGATCACGAACTGCCGGCCGCCGAAACGCAGCACGTCGCCCACCAGCGGCGCCACCGCATGGTCTTGCCAGAACTTGGGCACGGCGATCTGCTCGCGACGGATCCACGCCTGATCGTCGCTGCTGAACACCAACTGAATCTGCGGTTGCGACATGCTGTTTGCTCCTCGGCTGGACTCGCGCCCTCACCGGCTGCGATTCTCGCCCACAGGTTCGCCGCCGGCGGTGTCGCGGGCCTGCTTCGCCAGCGCCTTGCCGGCGTCGAACTCGGCGCGCAGGCGCTGGACCTCCTGGGACGACAGCCGCTCGATGTTGCAGTAGTCGAGCTTCCAATCCGGATCGTCGCTCCAGCGCAGCGGGGATTGCACCGTCGTGCGCGCCGCCGGCGCGGCCTCCAGCACGCGCAGCGCCAGTTCCAGCGTGAGGTCCTGCGAGGCGACGTCGCGCGGGCGCCCCGCCGCGTTGCCGAGCGGAAAGTCCGAGAACAACAGCCGCGGCACGCCCACGTGCTCGACGATGTCCTTGGCGCACCCCATCACCACAGTGGCGATGTCCGCACGCTCGAGCGCGCGCGCCGCCAGGCTCACGCTCTGATGGCACACCGGGCAGTTGGGAACCAGCAGCACCGCGTCCACTGCATCGGCGCGGCAGCGCGCGACCAGCTCGGGCAC
>DATKJN010000122.1:0-6877 GCA_035543655.1 Burkholderiaceae bacterium
GGGCGTTGCAGCTGAAACCCCGTGGCCGATGGCTGCAACGGGCTTGAAACCGTCGGCTTGCACGATGCATGCGTGTTCAAGACCTTTATGCACTGGAGCCCGCGATGAGCCAAGCACTGCGTCACCCTTTGACCGATCTTCGGCGCGGTGCAACCCTGCGCATCGACGATGGCCAACCCCATGTGATCGACGTCTTCGAGGGCCTCGTCTGGGTCACTCGAGACGGCGACCCGCGCGATGTGATCCTCGAGGCCGGCGACAGCTTTCGCTTCGAAGGCCCCGGTCTCACGCTGGTGCAGGCCTTCGACGACTCGCGCGTGCTGCTGACCGACCTGGTTGAGACGTCGCGTTCGATGAGTGCCTTTGCGCTGCACCGGCGGGCACGGGCCCAGCGCGATGCCGCGCTGGCGGCGTTGATCGCGCGCGGCTTCGCGGCGGCCGAGTCCGCTGTGCATCGCCTCGTCGAGCGCCTGACGCACCGCCCGCTGCGCCCGTCGAACGCGCCGGTGTGACATGGCGCTCGCCGCGCTGCATCCGATGGCGGCGGCCGTGCCTGGGCACGGCGTGATGCCACAGGTGCGGCGCGTGCGCACCGACGACGCGCCGATGATCGATGCGTTCGTGCAGCAGCTGTCGCTGGCCTCGCGCCAGCGCCGCTTTCATGCCGCGATCCGCGCGCTGCCCGACGAGTGGCTTCAGCGCATGACCCATCCCGATGCCGAGCGCGAGCTGGCGCTGGTGGCGACGGTGCACGTCAACGGTGTCGAGCACTGCGTCGGCGAGGCGCGCTACGCACTGACGCCCGACGAGCCGCACCACCGCGAATTCGCGCTGGTGGTGGCCGACGGCTGGCAGGGGCGCGGTATCGGCCGCTCGATGCTGCGCGGGCTCGATCGCCATGCCGCGCGCCATGGCGTGCACTGCCTGTACGGCGACGTGCTGCGCGACAACCTGCCGATGATCGAGCTGGCGCGTCGCCTCGACTACCGCGTGCTCCGCCATCCCGCCGAGGCGCGGCTGGTGCGGGTGCAGCGGGTGTTGCGCACCCGCCCGGCGCTCGCCGTGCTGCCGGGCCCGGCCATCGCCACCGCACGGCCGTTGCAGCCGGGCGCCGGCTTCATTTGAAACGTTCGGGCCCGATCGCCGTCACGCGATTGAAAGGCCCGGCGCCCACCATCGACTCACCCAACGACACCTCTCGAAGGAATCACCATGGCGCCTTCCATTCCGACCCACCGTCCCTTGGTGACCGCCACCCGGGTGGCGATGTCGATCGCCGTCGCGGCCAGCGCGAGCAGCCTGTACCTGGCGTTCGGTTCGGCGTGGGCGGTGACCGGTTTGCCGACTACAGACAACACCGTTGCGGCGGTCTGCCCGATTGCCAGCATCGAACCCGCGCCCGTCAGCGCAGCCCCGAGTGCCCGCCTCGAGCAGGCCTCGATTCAGTAACGCTCAACCTTGGATTGATCATGCGAATTCGCTTCTCCCTGCCTGTGCTGGCCGTGCTCGGCGCCGTTGCGCTGAGTGCCCAGGCCCAAACCTCGATCGACTCGGCGCAATTGCGCGCCAAACAGCGCGCCGAAGTGCGAGCCGCCGTGGCCGCCGGCGAGATTCCGCGCGGCGAAGCGCCGTTCGGTGACCTGCGCCCGCCGCAGTCGCTGCGCGCCCGCTCCGATGTCAAGCGCGAGACGGCCGCCGCCGTGGCACGCGGCGAAATCCCGCGCGGCGAAGGCGACGGCTACCGCAGCGAGCAGATCGTGTCGGTGAAGTCGCGCCTGGAAGTGCGCGCCGAGACCCGTGAAGCCATGCGCCTGGGCCTGATCCCGCGCGGCGAGCTGAACCCGGTGGCCAGCGAGGCCCAGCTGGAGCAGGTGCGCCTGGCCGGCGAACGTGCGCTGTCGATGAGCCGCGCTGTCGCGGCGCGCTGAACGCCTCCCCCGATCGCGGGCCGCGTCGTGTTTCAAACGTAATGCGACGCGTGCCCGGCGAAACCCGCCGGTAGCGCCTGGCCGCGATCGTGACCCGGATACTTGCACCACTTCGTGCTCGGCAGCTGCCGCAGCGCCCGACAACGCCTGAACGGCACTCGATGAATCCGAGCGCAGACGACACCGACCCGAGTGGCAAGGTCCCCGCATCCGACGTGCGGCGACCGGCACCCAACAGCCCCTTTCGGGTTTGCGTGATCGATGCCGACAACGATTGGCGGCTGCTGCTCGAAGAGTGGCTGCGAGGCCTCGGCTGCCAGGTGGTGGACCCGTCCGGCGGCTGCGCAGCCGCCACGGCACCCGAGGTGGACCTGGTGATCGTCGACCTGCCGTTTCCGCGCCAGGGCGGCGTAGACTTGGTCAAGCGCATCACCAGTCGTCACCCGGCGACGCCGATCGTGGCCCTGTCATCGAACTTCTTCTCGCGCATCGAGTGCTGCGGCCCGGTCGCACGCGACCTGGGCGTGGACTGCGTGCTGCCCAAGCCGGCCACGCGCGAAGCGATCACAGCCGCCGTTCGCCGCGTGCTGCCGGTCTAAATGCAACCGGCCCCCACCGAGGCGCCGCACGCGCACGCCGCGCACCCGCGCCTGTCGTGGCGCAGCATCCCGTGGATGGGCGGCCTGTTCATCGTCGCCATCAGCGCGCTGGCCGCGTACGACATCTTTCGCAACTACCACGCCGCGGCCGCCGAGACGGCGCGTGAGCTCGACACCCACGCCCGCGTGCTGGCCGAGCAGACCGCGCGCACGCTGCAGGCAGTCGACCTGGTGCTGCGCCATGTGGCCGAGCAGCGCCGCGTGGGCGCGCTGGCGTCGCAGCATCAAGGCGACCTGCATGCGTACTTGAAGGACCAGGCGGTCGGCGTGGTGCAGTCCGAAGGGCTGTTGCTGTTCGATGCGGCCGGCAAGCTGGTGGGCAGTTCGCAGACCGCCACGCTGCCCAGCCCGCAGATCGACGCGTCGAACGATCCGCTGTACCCGGTGTTGAAGTACGGCGGATCCGAGCTGGTCGTGGGCGGCCTGCGCCGTGGCGTGCTGTACCCGGAGCGATGGGTGCTGCCGATCGCGCGCCGCCTGCAGGGGCCCGACGGCAAGTTCGCCGGTGCGATCGTCGCCGGCGGGCGCGTCGAGTACTTCGAGAAGTTCTACAACGACGTCAAGCCCGACGTCGGCACGACCATCACGCTGTTGCACCGCAACGGCTCGCTGGTGGCGCGCCATCCGCCGATGCCGTCGGCGATGGGTCAGCGTTTCCCGGTGGTCGACGCGATGCTGGCGCTGCGCCAGACCAACCCCGGCGGCGCCATGCGCAGCGTGAGCCCGGTCGACGGCGTCGATCGTTTCGGCGCCATCGCGCTGGTGGCCGACCATCCCCTCGCGGTGGTGGTGACGCGCGATGCCGATGTGGCCATGGCGACGTGGCGCCAGCAATCGATCGGCACCATCGCGCGCACGCTCGCGCTCGGCGTGCTGGCGGCCTTGCTGCTGGCGATGCTGCGGCGGCAGTTCCTGCGCCTGGACAAGACGCGCTCGTCGCTGGAGCTGTCGCGCGAGCGCTTCGCGCTGGCCGCCGCCGGCTCCGACGAAGGCATCTGGGACTGGGACGTGACTGGCGACCGCGTCTACGCGTCGGCCCGTGCGCGCGAGATCTTCGGCCTGCCGCCGGGCCCCGACACCCAATCGCGCGAAGACTGGTTCGCCTCGTTGCAGCTGCACCCCGACGACGTGCCGGTGCGCAACAAGGCGATGCAGGCCCACATGAGCGGCAGCACGCCGGTATACGAAGGCGAGTATCGGCTGTGGAACCAGGGCGACTGGCGCTGGGTGCGCGTGCGTGGCCTGTGCGTGCGCAACGCCGCCGGCGCGCCGCTGCGCATGGCCGGATCGGTCACCGACATCGACGCGCGCCGCCGTGCCGAGGACGCGCGCCGACTGTCGGAAGAGCGCTACGCGCTGGCGATGACCGGCCTCACCGGCGGTCATTGGGTGTGGGAGACGCGGACCGACGCGCTGTTCGTTTCCGACAGCGTGCACCAGCTGTTCGGCCTGCCGCCCGATACCGTGGTGACCACACGCACCGAATACTTCCGCCGCGTGCGCGTGCATCCCGACGACTGGGCCGGCCTGGCCAAGGTCAACGAAGACGTGGTGTCCGGCGCCACGCCGCGCATCGACTACGAGTTCCGCATCCTGCTGCCGGGCAGCGGCGCGATCCGCTGGATCCTCACGCGCGCGCATTCGTTCCGCGATGCCGAGGGCCGCACCGTGCGCGTGGCCGGCGTCAGCGTCGACATCTCGGAGCGCAAGCGCACCGAAGAGGCGCTGCGCCTGAGCGAAGAACGCTTCGCGCTCGCCGTGCTCGGCTCCGACGACGGCGTGTGGGACTTCGACTACATGAACAACCGCGTGTTCGGCTCGCGCCGCGCACGCGAGATCCTCGGCGTGCCGCTCGAGCCCGAGGTGCAAAGCCTCGACGAGTGGTTCAACAGCCTGCAATTGCACCCCGACGATGCCAAGATGCGCGAGTCGGCGATGCAGGCGCACCTCAACGGCCTGACGCCGGCCTACGAAGGCGAGTGGCGCGTCTGGCACCCGAACGGCCACTACCGCTGGGTGCGGGTGCGCGGCATGTGCGTGCGCGACGCCACCGGCAAGCCGCTGCGCATGGCCGGCTCGGTGTCCGACATCGATGCGCGCAAGCGCGCCGAAGAGTCGCTGCGGCAGTCCGAGGAGCGCTATTCGCTCGCGGTGGCGGGCTCCGACGACGGCGTGTGGGACTGGGACCTGACCACCGGCATGGCGTTCGAGTCGTCGCGGGCGCGCGAGCTGCAAGGCCTGGCGCCCGGGCCGGAGCTGCAACGGCTCGATGACCTGCTGACTTCGCTGCGCGTGCACCCCGACGACGCGCCGCGCCGCGCCGACGGCATTCGCGCCCACTTGGCCGGCGAGACGCCCGCGTACGAGTGCGAGTACCGCGTGCGGCGCGACGACGGCAGCTACCGCTGGATCCGCGTGCGCGCGTTGTGCATCCGCGACGCCAACGGCAAGCCGTATCGCATGGCCGGTTCGGTCAGCGACGTGCACGCGCGCAAGGAGGCCGAAGACGGGCTGCGCAAGTCGCAGGAGCGCTTCGAGCTCGCCGTGTCGGGTTCGAACGACGGCATCGTCGATTGGGACATCGTCAACGACCGCGTGTTCGCGTCGCAGCGTGCGCTGCGCATCATCGGCGCGCCGTCGGACCAGACCTTCTACACGATGGGCGAGTGGACCAAGCTGCTGCGCACGCACCCCGACGACCTGGCGCGCCACGCGGTCGAGACGCAGCGCCGCGTCGATGGCGACACCTCGATGCGCGAGAACGAGTACCGCGTGCTGCACCCGAACGGCGAGTACCGCTGGGTGCGCGTGCGCGGCAGCGCCGTGGCCGGCCCCGACGGCAAGGCGATCCGCTGGGCCGGCTCGGTGAGCGACATCGACGAGCAAAAACGCATCGAAGAAGCGCTGCGCCGCTCGGAAGAGCGTTACCAACTCGCGGTGCAGGGCTCCAACGAAGGCCTGTGGGACTGGGATCTCATCAGCGACAACCTGTTCCTGTCGGCGCGCGCGCAAGACCTGATGTGGCAGACCTCCGGCGAGCCGCTGCGCCCGCGCCGCGAGTGGATCGAACTCACGCGCTACCACCCCGAGGATCGCGACATGGTGCGCAGCGAGTTGTGTGCCCACCTGCGCGGCCAGACGCGCCACTACAAGGTGGAATACCGCGTGCTGCACCACAGCGGCCAGTGGCACTGGTACCGCCAGCGCGGCGTGGCGGTGCGCGACGCGCAGGGCCGGCCGACGCGGATGGCCGGTTCGATGGAAGACATCACCGACCGCAAGACCGCCGAGGTCGAACGCGAGCGGCTGGAAGCCCAGTTGCGCCAGGCGCAGAAACTGGAGGCCATCGGCACGCTGGCCGGCGGCATCGCGCACGATTTCAACAACATCCTGGCCGCCATCCTCGGCTATGGCGAGATGGCGCAGAAGGATGCGGCCGAAGGCTCGGCGCAGCGCCGCCACATCGACGCCGCGATCAGCGCCGGCATGCGCGCCAAGTCGCTGGTGGAACGCATCCTCGCCTTCAGCCGCAGCGGCATGGGCGAGCGGGTGCCGGTGCACGTGCAGTCGGTGGTGGTCGAGACGCTGGATCAGCTCACCGCGTCGCTGCCGCACGGCATCACGCTGGAGCAGCGCCTGGAGGCCGGCGACGCGGCCGTGCTGGGCGACCCCACGCAGGTGCACCAGGTGGTGATGAACCTGTGCGCCAACGCCGTGCAGGCGATGAAATCGCACGGCACGCTGACCGTGATGCTCGATCGCGTGGATCTCAATTCGCCGCGCTGCGCGACCAGCGTGTTGCCCGACGGCGCGTATGTGCGGCTGTCCGTGCGCGACACCGGCGTGGGCATTGCGCCGCAGGTGATCGAGCGCATCTTCGATCCGTTCTTCACCACCAAGGAAGTCGGCGTCGGCACCGGGCTCGGCTTGTCGCTGGTGCATGGCATCGTCACCGATCTCGGCGGCGGCATCGACGTGCAGAGCAAAGTCGGCGACGGCTCGAGCTTCACCGTCTACCTGCCGTGGAACACCACGATGCCCGCGCCCGAGCCGGTGCAGGAGACCGTGGTCGGCGGTGGCGGCGAGACCGTGTTGCTGGTCGACGACGAGGAGGCGCTGGTCCGCCTCGGCGAAGAAATGATCGCTGGCCTGGGTTACGAGCCGATCGGCTTCACGTCGAGCACCGCCGCGCTGGAGGCTTTCCGCGCCACGCCCGAACGCTTCGACGCGGTGCTGTCCGACGAGTCGATGCCCGACATGACCGGTTCGGAACTGGCGCGCGCGATTCGC